>CAVHBE010000143.1:7090-8200 GCA_963634045.1 Methanobrevibacter smithii | reverse complement strand
TGCCCAGGGCGAGGCCGAATACCGCGAACAGAAGCGCAACGAGGCTGAAGAACTTCAGCGGGCGGTAGTCCTTGAACAGCGTGCCGATCATCGCAACGACTTTAATGCCGTCGCTCACGGTGTTGAGTTTGGACTCGGAACCCTCGGGACGGTCGCGGTACTCGATGGGCACATCTTTGATGCGCCAGCGGTGGTCGACGGCGTGGATCGAGAGCTCGGTTTCGATCTGAAAGCCCTCGGAAAGCACTGGGAAGGTTTTAACGAACGGGCGGCTCATGGCGCGGTAGCCGGTCATGACGTCATCGAAGCTGTAGCCATAGATCCACTTGATCATGGCGCGGACCAGGTTGTTGCCAAAGCCGTGGAAGGCGCGCTTGTTTTCCTCGGCGTAGGTGCCGTTTGAAAGGCGATCGCCTACGGTCATGTCGGCCGTACCGTTAAGGATGGGCTCGCAGAGGGCCTTGGCCGCCTCGGCGGGGTAGGTGTCGTCGCCGTCGACCATCAGGTAGCAATCGGCGTCGATGTCGCGAAACATCTGGCGGCATACGTTGCCCTTTCCCTGACGGGGCTCAAAGCGGACCGTGGCGCCGTGCCCGGTGGCGATGCGTGAGGTATCGTCTGACGAGTTGTTGTCATAGACATAGACCGTAGCCTGCGGAAGCTCGCGGTGAAAGTCGTCGACGACCTTACCGATTGTGAGCGCTTCGTTGTAGCAGGGGATGATGACGGCGATGGATTCAGAATTCACTCAATGCTCCTTACACATTCAATCCTTGAAAGTATAGCCGTTTGGACTTGTCATCCTTAGATGTGGGTTAGTTCTCCAGTTTTGTTGCGCGAATCGTTTGCAGGGCCGTCGGGTCTATACTGTTCGTTTGTCAACGATTACGAGTAAAGGAGTTGCATCCGTGTCGGATCAGACAAAGCAACAAGAAACTCGCAGTCTGCCTGCGACGTTTGCTAAGAACGAATTTGAGAAGGACACGTTTATCCTTCGTCAGCTGGTTACCAAGGATTTTAAGATCAAGTATCGCCGTAGCGTTCTGGGCGTCGCATGGTCGGTGCTCAATCCGTTGCTGATGATGATTGTCATGGCCATCGTGTTCTCGA
>CAVHBE010000143.1:5019-7080 GCA_963634045.1 Methanobrevibacter smithii | reverse complement strand
GGGCCGCAATGGCTCGATTACGCCCGAGATGTACCCGCTGTATTTGATCGTGGGTAACGTCACCTTTGCCGTCATGTCCGAGTCTACGAACCAGGCTCTGACGTCGATCGTGGGTGCTGCCCCGCTGCTCAAGAAGGTTAAGGTGCACCGCTGGGTCTTCCCGGTGCAGAAGGTGCTCTTCTCGCTGGTTAACTTTGCCTTCTCTCTGGTCGCCGTAGCTATTGTTATGCTGTGGTTCCGTGTTATGCCTTCTTGGCACCTTATTCTGCTGCCTGTCTGCCTACTGCTGCTTATGTGCTTCTGCATGGGCCTGGGCATGATGCTCTCCGCCCTCACGGTTTTCTTCCGCGATGTCATGCATCTGTGGAGCGTCGTCATTACGGCTTGGACCTACATTACGCCCATCTTCTGGACGACCGACTTCGTTGCGCAAATGCCGCATCTCGTGCGCATTCTGGTCTATGCGAACCCCATGTATAACTACCTGCAGTTTATGCGTGATATCTTCCTGTTCCAGACTACGCCCTCGCTTATGACGTTTGGTATGTGCGTCGCTTGGGCGGTTCTTGCGCTTGTTATTGGCTACACCGTGTTCCATAAGTCCGAGCGCAAGTTCATCCTCTACATCTAAGGAGTGCTGTGATGACTGAATCTGTTGTTGATTACAGCGAGCAGCCTCTGGCTGTCGAGGTCGACGACGTCACCATGATCTTTAACATGGCGTCCGAGTCGCTGACCAACCTCAAGGAGTACTTCATCAAGCTTGCCAAGCACGAGCTGTTCTTTGAGGAGTTTAGGGCGCTTAAGCACATCTCGTTCGATATTCATCGCGGCGAGGTCGTGGGTCTGGTCGGCACCAATGGCTCCGGCAAGTCTACGATGCTCAAGATTATCGCTGGCGTGCTTGAGCCTAGCGAGGGCAGCGTTAAGGTGCACGGCAATATCGCACCGTTGATTGAGCTTGGTGCCGGCTTTGACCCCGAGCTGACTGCCCGCGAGAACATATATCTGAACGGCGCCCTGCTTGGCTATACCAAGGAGTTCATCGACGCCAACTTTGACGGCATTATCGAGTTCGCTGAGCTGCAGAACTTTGTCGATATGCCGCTTAAGAACTTCTCCTCGGGCATGGTGGCGCGTATCGCCTTTGCAATCGCGACGATTACCGAGCCCGATATTCTGATCGTTGACGAGACGCTGTCCGTCGGTGATGTGTTCTTCCAGCAGAAGTGCGAGGCCCGCATCCAGCACTTTATCCAGAGCGGCGACGTGACGGTTCTGTTCGTTTCGCACTCTATGGAGCAGGTTGAGCGCATCTGCCAGCGTGCCGTTTGGATTGAGAAGGGTGACCTTCGCATGGACGGCCCGGTCGATGAGGTCTGCAAGGC
This sequence comes from Methanobrevibacter smithii, assembly GCA_963634045.1. Taxonomy (GTDB): domain Bacteria; phylum Actinomycetota; class Coriobacteriia; order Coriobacteriales; family Coriobacteriaceae; genus Collinsella. The sequence continues at coordinate 5,692 of CAVHBE010000143.1, read as the reverse complement.
GTACCGCGAGCAGTTCAACTAGGTTATAATTACTTGCGCTTGACAGGCTTGCGCTTGCTTGGGCGTGTGGCTATTTGCTCCATTAGCTCAGTTGGATAGAGCAGGGGACTTCTAATCCCAAGGTCGACGGTTCGAATCCGCCATGGAGCACCATCGTTTATTAAGCCCAGACCGCTTGGTGGTCTGGGCTTTTTTCATCTTGTGTGCTGCTGGAGCCGAGCGCGAGCAAGCCGCTGCTGTTTGTTGCGGTTGGCATTTTACTTTTCGAGATGCTCTTTCAGCAGCTCCAGCGCGTGGGCGTAGCCTTGGAGGCCTTCGCCGGTGATGGTGGCGAAGCAGGCCAGGCGGGCGTAGCTCACCTGGCGGAAGTCCTCGCGTGTTTCGACGGCGCTGATGTGGACCTCCACAGCCGGGATGACGACGGCCTTGAGTGCGTCGAGGATCGCGATGCTCGTGTGCGTGTAGGCCGCCGGGTTGATGACGATGCCGTCGACCTTGCCGTAGGCCTCTTGGATCTTGTCGACGATGCTGCCCTCGTGGTTGGACTGGAAAACCTCGATCTCGTCGAAGCCCTGTGCGGCGCCCGCTTCCTGGCAGATCTGCACTAAGCGGTCGTAGTTGTCGCTGCCATAGATGCCCGGCTCGCGAATGCCGAGCATGTTGAGGTTGGGGC
>CAVHBE010000143.1:0-4979 GCA_963634045.1 Methanobrevibacter smithii | reverse complement strand
GACGAGTGCTTTCATGGTTGCTTCCTTTGCGATTGGAAAACCACCACAAAGGTGCCTGTCCCCTTTGTGGTGGTTTTGGTTAGAGAGCGGGTGGGAGGGTCTCGAGGAGGGCTTGGGCGGTGTTGGCGGCGCAGTCGCGTGAGTCGATGATGTAATCGGCCCATGCGCGGTAGCGCGGCATGCGCTGCTCGGCCAGCTTGTCGATACCGTCGCGGGCGGTGATGGGGCGTCCCTTGTGGGCGAGCTCGTCGAGCTTGCGGTTGAGCATCACGATTTGGCTGTTCTGGTGCAGCAGCGGGTAGTTCTCGTCACGCGTGACCACGCCGCCGCCGGTGGAGAGCACCAGGCCGCTACGCTTGGAGATGTCGGACAGCGCCGCCGTCTCCTGCTCGCGGAAGGCCGCCTCGCCGCACTTGACGATAAAGTCGGCGCAGGGCATGCCCAGGCGCTCCTCGAGGGCGCGATCGAGGTCGATGTGCTCGCGGCCCGTGAGCTGAGCGATCTGCTCGCCCACGCGGGTCTTGCCCGAGCCCGGCATGCCAATCAGGGCGATGTTCTGCTCATGGCGCGACAGGCGCTCCGTTACGTCCAGGATGCGCTCGCGCGGGGTGGCTTGGCCGGTATAGCGCTCGACGGCCTGTGCCGCTTGGGCCACGAGCATCAGCAGGCCGCCGATACAGGGGATGCCGCGGCGCTCGGTCTCGAGCATGAGTCCCGTGCGGGCGGGATTGTAGACAATGTCGATGACGCCCTCGAGCGCATCGAGTCCTTCGAGCGTGCTGGGAGCGTCGGGGCAGTGGGGGAACATGCCGGCGGGCGTGCAGTTGACGAGCAGCGCCGCGTCGGACTGCTGCGCGATGTTGCCGTAGTTGACCTCGCTTGTGCGGCCCACGGGCACCACGGTGGCGCCCAGGTCTCCTAGCACCAAACTTGCCGTGGTGCCGGCACCGCCGGTGGCGCCGAGCACGAGGGCCTTCTTACCGGCAACCTCAACGCCCAGCTCCTCGACCAGGCACTGAAAACCAAAGTAGTCGGTGTTGTCGCCGCGCAGGCGGCCGTCGGGCAGGCGCGTGATGGTGTTGACGTTGCCCATGCGCTCGGCGAGCGGGCTCAGCTCGTCCAGGTATTCCATGACGGCGCGTTTGTAGGGGATGGTCACGTTGGTGCCTTCCCATTCTTTACCCGTCATAAAGGCCGCGAGGTCCTCGGGCTCGCGCTCAAATCGCACGTAATCGAGCCCAGCGAGCTCTTTGTAGATGGTCGGGGTGTAGCTGTGGCCCAGCACGCGGCCCAGCACACCGTAGGGGCGGGTTGCGACGGTATCGGTCATCTAGAGCACCTCCGTGTAGCTGCCAAAGTAGGTGAAGCTCTCGCACACGTCGTCGATGGAATCGAGCAGGTCGTCGAGGGCCTTGCTGCCAAAGGGGCAGTCCAGATCAAAGTAGAACATAAACTCAAAGTCGCGGCCGGGGATGGGGCGGCTCTCGAGCTTGATGAGGTTGATGTTGAGTGCGTAGAAGCGCTCGAGCACGCGATAGAGGGCGCCCGGCTCGTTGGCCGTGGTGATCATGAGCGAGGTGCGATTAGCGCCGGGGTAGACGCGCGGCTCGCGGCTGATGACGACAAAGCGCGTGTAGTTGTTGTCCGAGTCTTGGATATTGGGCTCCAGCACCTCGAGGCCATACAGCGTGGCACAGCTGCGCGAGGCGATGGCGGCGACGTCGGTGCGCTCGGAGTTGGCGACCATCTCGGCCGACATGGCCGTGTTGGGGTACTTGGTGGCGTGCAGGCCGTGGGACTCGATAAAGCCGGCACACTGGGCAATGGCTTGGCCGTGGCTGTAGACCTCGCGCACGTCCGCGAGCTTGGTGCCGGGCTTGACGAGCAAGTTGTGGTCGATCTTGAGGCGAAGCGAGCGCACGATGTGAAAGTCGAACTGGGCGAGCAGGTCGTAGACGGCGTTGACCGATCCGGCGGTGGAGTTCTCGATGGGCAGCACGCCAAACTCGCAGAACCCGTCGCGCACGGCTCGCATGACGCCCTCAAAGGTCTCAAAGAACGCGATGTCGGGCACGTCGAAGAGTTTGCACGCGGCGATCTGGCTATAGGCACCTTCCACGCCCTGGCAGGCAACGGTGGCCGTTTGAGGGAAGGGCGTGTCAAAGGCTGCAGCCGTGGCGTGGGCCTTTTGCGAGATGGTGATGCCCTTGAGCTCGTTGATGTAGCGCTGCTGCTCGGCCTTGCTCATGCTCATGAGGAGACGGAACAGGGCGATGGTCTGTGCCTCGTAGCGCTCGGGCGCGCGGCTGGCGAGGTTGTTGAGCTTGGAGCGCTCGCGGGCGGGGTCGAAGACGGCCTTGCCCATCTCGATTTTTGACTTGGCGACCTCGGTGGCAATGTCCATACGCTCGACAAAGCTGTTGAGGAGCGTGGTGTCGATGCCATCGATGGTCTGGCGAATATCGGCAAGGTCCATGGAGGCCCCTTTCACGTAATGACAGAGTTGATGGGCAACTCAGGTGAGTCGGGTTAGAACTGGCCTGCGTCCTCTAGGAGGGCGTCCCAAATCGCGAGGGCAGCTGCTGCTTCGGCTACGGGGACGGCTCGGGGGACGATACAGGGATCGTGACGGCCGTGGACCGAGAGCTCGGCATTTTCCATGGCGTCCATGTCCACCGTCTGCTGCTCGCGGCCAATTGAGGGCGTCGGCTTTACGGCCATGCGCCACATGACGGGCGCGCCGGTCGAAATACCGCCCAGGATGCCGCCGGCGTTGTTGGACTCAACCTCGATCTCGCCGGTCTCGGCGTCGATGCGATACGGATCGTTGTTCTCGCTGCCGCGCATGGCGGCCACGGCAAAGCCCATGCCAAACTCCATGCCCTTTACGGCGGGAATGCCAATCGCGATTTGCGCGATGCGGTTCTCGATGCCGTCGAACATGGGGTCACCAATGCCCGCGGGAAGCCCATAGATGCCGCACTCCACGATGCCGCCGATGCTGTCGAGTTCATCGCGCGCGGCCAGAATTTCCTCGCGCATGCGACCGGCAGCGGCGGCGTCAATGCAGGGCAGGTCGTTCGTAAGGATCGCCTTGCGGTCGGCCTCGCGATAGACCATGTCGTCCATGGGCAGGTCGGAGATGCCGCCGATCTGCGCGACGTGCGCCATGACCTTGATACCGCGGGCCTCGAGTGCCTGCAGGGCGATGCCGCCGGCGATGCATAAGGGGGCCGTTAGGCGGCCGGAGAAATGCCCGCTGCCGGCGACATCGTGCATGTTGTGGTACTTCACACGCGCCGGGTAATCGGCATGTCCTGGACGGGGCTTGCGGCGCAACTCGGAGTAATCCTTGGAGCGCGTGTTGGTGTTCTCGATAATCGCGGCGATGGGCGCGCCGGTGGTATGTCCATCGACCACACCGGCGATGATGTGAGCGGCGTCGGCCTCGCGGCGTTTGGTCGCGGTCTCGTCGCGACCGGGGGCGCGACGGTCGAGGAAGGCCTGCAGCTTCTCCTGGTCCACGGCGATGCCCGCCGGGATGCCATCGAGCGAGCAGCCGATAGCGGGGGAGTGCGATTGGCCGAAGATGCTTAAGTGCAAGACGTTGCCAAAGGTCGAGGACATGCTATTCCTCCTCGAGTGTGACCTTGCCGCCCAGCAGGCGGTAGTGGTCGAAGAAATCGGGATAGGACTTGTTGACGGCCTCGGCGCCGTGGATCACGACCTCGCCGGTGGCACGGCTCGCGGCGATGGCGGCCATCATGGCGATGCGATGGTCGTTGTGCGAATCGACCTCGCCGCCGGTGAAGGCATCGACACCCTTGATGATGAGGTCGTCACCGGCGATGCGCACCTGCGCTCCCAGCGCGGTGAGCTCGCGGGTGGTGGTGACCAGACGGTCAGATTCCTTGATGCGCAGGCGTGCGCAGTCACGGATGAACGTGCGGCCCTGAGCCAGCGATGCCACGGCCGAGATGACGGGCACCAGGTCCGGAATGTCGTGGGCGCTCATCTCAAAGCCGGCGAGCTTGTCGGACTGCACAGTGGCGGCGTTCGTGGAGCGCACGATGCGGGCGCCAAAGCGCGAAAGCGCGGCGAGCACGTTGCGGTCGCCCTGGGCCGAGCTCAGGGACACACCCTCGACGGTGATGGGGTCGGAGCCGATGGCGCCGGCGCACAGCCAAAAGGCAGCGTTGGACCAGTCGCCCTCGACGGCCACGTTACCGGGCGTGCGGTACGAGCCGCTGCTTACGCGGAAGTTCGTGACCTCGGGCTGGCCGTCTTTGGACGGAATGCGTTCGACGTTGACCTCGACGCCAAAGGCCTTCATGGCCTGGATCGTCAGGTTGATGTAGGGGCGGCTCTCGATGAGGCCGGTCACCTGCACGCAGGAGGGCTTGGCCAGCAGCGGGGCTGCCAGCAGCAGGCCCGAGATATACTGCGAGCTCACGTTGCCCGGCAGCACAAAGGTGCCCGGGCGCATGCGGCCGCTTGTCTTGAGCGGAAAATCGCCCAGACCCTGCAGGTCGCAGCCGGCGGCGATGATCTCGTCCGAGAGCGGGGAGAGCGGGCGGGCGCCCAAGCGTCCCTGACCCACAAAAGTCGCTTCGGCGCCCAGCGCGCAGGCGACGGGCAACATAAAGCGGAGTGTGGAGCCGCTCTCGCCGCAGTCAAGCATGCCACCCGCAAGTGCTTTGAGCAGGCCAAACTCAACACTCTTCATGGTGGGGTGGACCTGGAAGCCATCCTCGACGGTCTCGATGCGAGCACCCAGGGCCGTAAGGCAGCGCACTGTGGCCTCGATGTCGGCGCAGGTGGTGTTGCAGGTAACGTGCGTCTCGCCGTTGGCAAGCGCAGCGCAGATGATGAGGCGATGCGCCATCGACTTGGACGCGATCGCGGGAACGGTGCCCTTGAGCGGGGAGGAGCTGATGGAGGAATACCCTGCCTGCAAAATCATCGTAGTTGACAGCTAT
>CAVHBE010000142.1:850-4963 GCA_963634045.1 Methanobrevibacter smithii | reverse complement strand
CGACGGGCGTCGCCTTTACGCGTAATCCGGCCGACGGCACCAAGGAGTTCTACGGTGACTTTTTGGTTAATGCCCAGGGCGAGGACGTCGTCGCCGGTATCCGCAACACCGAGCCCATCGCCGACCTCAAGACCACCCCGGGCCTCGAGTCCGCAGGTGAGGAGCTCGAGCGCGTGTTCCTGACGCTCGAGGATCATTACCGCGATATGTGCGATATCGAGTTCACCATCGAGCAGGGCAAGCTCTGGATGCTCCAGACCCGCGTGGGCAAGCGCACCGCCACCGCCGCCCTGCGCATCGCCATCGAAATGGTCGAGGAAGGCCTGATCACCCGCGAAGAGGCCGTGAGCCGCATCGATCCCGCGCAACTCGACCAGCTCCTTCACCCGCAGTTCGACGCCTCCAAGAAGTACGAGGCTCTCGCCAGCGGTCTTAATGCCAGCCCCGGTGCCGCCGTGGGCGAGGTTGTGTTCTCGAGTGATGACGCCGTCGCGCGCGCCAACGAGGGCCACAAGGTCATTCTGGTTCGTTGGGAGACCAACCCCGACGACCTGAAGGGTATGGTTGCCGCCGAGGGCATTCTGACCAGCCACGGTGGAAAGACGAGTCATGCCGCCGTTATCGCTCGCGGCATGGGTACGCCCTGCGTCTGCGGCGTTGAGCGCTTCCATATCGACGCTGCTGAGAAGGTCGTGCGTATCGAGGGCAGTGACCACGTGCTGCGCGAGGGCGATGTCATCTCCATCGACGGCACCCAGGGTATCGTCGTCGACGGCGCCGTCGACCTGGTCTCCGCCGAGCTCACCGGCGATCTGGACACTATCCTGTCCTGGGCCGATGAGATTCGTCTGGACGAGACCTGTGGCCATGCCAACCATGTGCGCGTCAACGCCGACAACCCCGAGGATGCCGCGCTCGCGCTCGAGTTTGGCGCCGAGGCCATCGGCCTGTGCCGCACCGAGCACATGTTCCTGGGCGACCGTAAGAACATCATCCAGATCTTTATCCTGTCTGACGATGAGGCCGTGAAGCAGCAGGCCCTGGCCGACCTGCTCAAGGTTCAGACCGAGGACTTCCTGGCGATGTTCAAGACCATGTCCGGTCGCGATGTGGTCGTCCGCCTGCTCGATCCGCCGCTTCATGAGTTCCTGGATAATCCTCGCGAGCTCGAGGTCGCCATCACCAAGAAGGAAGCCGCCGGCGCCAGCGAGGAAGAGCTTGCAGCCCTGCGCGCCCGCCTGCGTCGTATCGACGGCATGGTCGAGTCGAACCCCATGCTCGGCCTGCGCGGCGTTCGCCTGTCCGTCGTCTTTAGCGATCTGCCGCTCATGCAGGTTCGCACCGTCGCCACGGCCGCTGCCCGCCTTATCAAGGAGGGCGTCGACCCGCATCCCGAGATCATGGTTCCGCTCGTTTCCATTACGGCCGAGCATGTCCAGACCCGCGAGGTCATCGAGCGCGTGATCGCCGAGGTTTCCGCCGAAGAGGGCGTCGAGCTCAATATTCCCGTGGGCACGATGCTCGAGCTGCCACGCGCCTGCATGGTCGCCGACGAGATCGCCCATCATGCCGACTTCTTCTGCTTTGGCACCAACGACCTCACGCAGACGACCTTCGGCTTCTCTCGCGACGATGCCGAGGCCAAGTTCATCCCGCTGTACATGCATAAGAAGATTCTGAAGGACAACCCCTTCGAGACCATCGACGCGGCGGTGCTCGAGCTGGTGCGCATGGCTGTCGAGAAGGGTCGCGCCACCAACCCCGACATGCACTTTGGCGTGTGCGGCGAGCACGGCGGCGACCCCAAGTCCATCAAGGGCCTGTTTAACGTGGCCGACGTTGACTACGTGTCCTGTTCGCCCTATCGCGTACCCCTCGCACGCCTGGCTGCCGCCCAGGCCAAGCTCGAGGCCAAGCGTTCCGCCTAACGTTTTGGGTATAGACGCCTAGCGTAGCCCCCTTCATGCCGTCCGTTTCATTCGTGAGGCGGGCAGTTATCATGTGCGGGTTTTGTCTTTTTGTCTGCGTAAAAAATTGTTCTTGCAGCAGAAACCCGCGCGTGTATACTCGAATACGTTTGTTCAACTACGTGCCGGCCAAGGTGGTACGGCACCTCTAGAAGAGTAAGGAATTGCACATGGATTACATCCGCGCAATCGAGCGTCAGCAGATCCGCGAGGACATTCCTCAGGTTCGCGTCGCCGACAACGTCAAGGTTCACTACCGCATTAAGGAAGGCGACCGCGAGCGCATCCAGGTCTTCCAGGGCGACGTCATCCGCATGGCCGGCGCCGGTGCCCGCGAGACCTTCACCGTCCGCAAGATGTCCTTCGGTGTCGGTGTTGAGCGTACCTTCCCGCTTCACAGCCCCAAGATCGCCAAGCTCGAGGTCGTTCGTCATGGTCGCGTCCGTCGCGCCAAGCTGTACTACCTCCGCGATAAGGTGGGTAAGGCTGCTCGTATCCCCGAGAAGCGCTAAGAAGATCGCAGCGTCTGTCCACTCGCTTGGACGTAAGGGTCACCTTCGGGTGGCCCTTCTTTTTATCTGATTTGCATGCAAGGAGGGCCTGGTATGGCCAATATGACGAGCTCGGTTTCGGCATCGCAGGCTGCCGGCGAGCTGGCGAGCGCCACGTTCGAGGAGATTCCCGCCCTCGTGGAGCATTATCGCGAGGATCCGCGCCAGCAGGTGATCAAGGCTTGCGAGCGTGCCCTTAAGCGCCATGCCAAGGAACTTGCCGAGCGCGAGCGCGTCGACGGCATGTACGAGCTGATGCACGAGCTCGGTGGGGATGGCGTGGTCGTTGGTGTCGACGAGGTGGGTCGCGGATCGGTGGCCGGTCCTTTGACGGTTTGCGCCGTGTGCCTTCCCATGGAGCCGCGCGTCTGGGGCATCAACGATTCCAAAAAGCTCACGCCGGCGCGCCGCGAGTTGCTCTCGGTGAAGATTGCCGAGGTGGCGACGGCGATCGGTTTTTGCCATATCGCGCCTAAGGATATCGATGAGATGGGCATGGCCCGTGCTATCCGTACCGCCGTTGCGGGCGCCGTGGCCGATACGGGGCTCGAGCCCGATTGCGTGCTTATGGATGGCAACCCCTTGGGCGCCGTTCCTAACGAGCGCGATGTGGTGAAGGGCGATGCCAAGATCGCCTGCATCGCCGCGGCGTCCATCATGGCTAAGGTCACGCGTGACGAGATGATGGTCGAGTACGACGCCGAGTATCCCGAGTACCATCTGGCCGAGTCGAAGGGCTATGCGAGCCCCGAGCACATCGAGGCCATTCGCAAGCATGGACTTTGTCCACTGCACCGCGTGAGTTTTTGCGGAAACTTTCTGCAGACTGAGCGCCTTTTCTAGGTCAATTGTGGAGACAGGGACCTCTGGGGTTTTATAAACCTGCTGGTAGCGGGCCGTATGCAACACCATTGTTGCGTGCGGCCCGTTTTTTGACGGCATTTGGTCAGCTTTTGGTTAGCTTCCGGTACTTACCCGCATGAAAGGTGCCCTCATCATCGGGGGACTGCAGCGTGCGGGAAAGGAGACCCCATGAGTGCCGCAAGCAAAAAGAGCAAGACACAGCAGCTCAAGGAGCGTTGGGAAAACGGCGAGCTCGACTGCGGGGCGATGACGCCCGAGTTTATCAAGGGACTCAGTCCCCGCGAGCTGGGTATGCTGGGCGAGCTGATCACCATCGACTACTTTAACGAGCGCGGCTACACCTTGCTGGAGCAGGGTTATCGTTGCACCGAGGGCGAGGCCGATCTGGTGCTGCTCGATGAGCTCGACGATGTCGTGGTGATGGCCGAGGTCAAGACTAGACGCGTTGCACTGGATTGCACCACGCGGGTCTTTCCCGAGGAGGCCGTGGATGCTCAAAAGCAACGCCGCTACCGCCGCATCGCAAGCTGCTATCTCATGGAGCACTATCCGCTCAAGGCGATTCGCTTCGATGCCGTGGGCGTCACCGTTCGCGGCGGGCATATCGCCGAGATCGAGCACCAGTACAACGCGTTCGATTGGCAGGTGTCGTGATGGCGTTCGAGACGTTTGCCGTTCACGCGGCCTGCATCCGCGGCGTCGAGGCGATTCACGTCACGGTCGAGGTCTCG
>CAVHBE010000142.1:0-840 GCA_963634045.1 Methanobrevibacter smithii | reverse complement strand
GGCATTCAGATGCTCGGCATACCGAGTATGGAGGTGATGGAGTCGCGCGGTCGTATTCGCTGTGCGATGCGCTCCGCCGGGTTCGAGATCCCACGCTCGGGCATTACGGTCAACCTGGCGCCCGGCGATATTCGCAAGACCGGTAGCGGCTTTGATCTGCCCATCGCCATCGCGGTTCTGGCAGCCGATGGACAGATTCCCCGTGACAACCTCGATCGCTGCCTTATCGCAGGCGAGCTTGGTCTGGACGGCACAGTGCTGCCCGTCAAGGGCGAGGTGGCGTTTCAGCTGCTGGCTCGCGACATGAGGCTGTCTTTTATCGCCGGCAGGTCAGACCAGCATGTGCCACTCGCGGGCGTGGATTGCGGCTTTATCGATCATTTGTCTCAGCTTGCTCATGGTATGGGCGATGCCGCGCGGCACTACTTGGATTCCGAGGGCGTCGAGGCGACCTTTGAGCCAGAGCTCGACTATGCCGACGTGCTGGGGCAGGAGGTCGCCAAACGCGGCATGGCGCTTGCGGCCGCCGGCGAGCTTGGACTGCTCATGATCGGCTCGCCTGGTTCGGGCAAGACCATGCTTGCGCGGCGCATGACGGGCATTTTGCCCGAGCTTTCTCTCGAGGATCAGCAAGAGGCGCTGTGCATCCATTCGGTCTTGGGCGAGAACATTGATGGCTTGTTGGCGGGGCATCGCCCCTTCCGCAGCCCGCATCACAGCATTTCGACCGCGGGCCTTATCGGCGGCGGGCGCCCGGTGCACCCGGGTGAGATCAGCCTGGCTCATGGCGGCGTGCTCTTTTTGGACGAGCTTGCCGAGTTTCCCACGGGTGTGCCGCAG
>CAVHBE010000141.1:5148-6056 GCA_963634045.1 Methanobrevibacter smithii | reverse complement strand
CACACGACCCTGCCAATGCTCGGCAACGGCCTCGAACACCAAGTCGACAGCGCTATCGCAGTTGATGAGCTTATCGATTTGCGGCACGCGGAACATAATGGCCGGCACGCTCGCGGCGCCATCGGTCGCCACAAAGCGCATGTGCTCGCCGGTTTTACCCACCACGGCGCGATCACACATCGTCACGCCCTCGGCAGCCAGCAGCGGCACCTTATTACCCTGGCCAAACGGCTCAAGGCGGGAAATCTGCTCGATGGTCTCGATATTCAATTCGGAAAGGTCGACCGTGGCGGCAACCTCGTCGGTGTCCTCAAAGTCCTCGGCGGGAAGCTCGGACAACACGGCGGAAAGACGACGGCGGAACTCGTCGAGCTTGGATGCCTCGATGGTCACACCCACCGCACCAGCATGTCCGCCGCGACGAATCATCAGGTCGGAACAGCGCTCGACGGCGTCAAACAGGTTAACTTTGCCCACCGAGCGACCAGAGCCGCGCGCGATACCGTCCTCGATCGAAAACAGCAGCGCCGGCACGTGGTAGCGGTTGGTCAGACGGCTTGCCACGATGCCCTTGACGCCCTCGTGCCAGCCTTCGCCGCCCACGACGATTGCGCGTCCGCCGTCATAGGTCTCCTCGACCTTTGCCATGGCATCGCGCGTGAGCTCCGCCTCGATCTCACGGCGCTGGCGGTTGATTTCCTCGAGCTCAGCCGCCAGTGCGCTTGCTTCGATGGGATCGCGGGCAAGCAGCAGGTCGAGCGCCAGCTTGGGATCGGCCATGCGACCGGCAGCGTTTAAGCGGGGAATGAGCGAGAATGACAGGCCATCCGCCGTAATGCTCGAAAGGTCCACCTTGGCGAGCGCGGCAAGCGCGATATAGCCGGGGCGAGCGGTTACGCGCATCTGCT
>CAVHBE010000141.1:3833-5138 GCA_963634045.1 Methanobrevibacter smithii | reverse complement strand
GCATCATGTCGGACACGGTGCCCAGCGCCGCGACCTCGATTAGCGAACGCCAATACGACGGCTTGCCCAGGCGCTCACCCAGGACTTGCACCAGCTTGAGCGCCACACCAGCACCGGCAAGCTCACGCGAGGGGCCCTCGTCCTCGAGCTTGGGGTCGGTCAGGGGCACACCCTGCGGCACCTGGTCGGAGGGCTCGTGATGGTCCGTGACCACCAAATCGATCCCTAGGCTCTCCAGATAGGAAACCTCTTCCTTGGCGGCAATGCCGTTATCGACGGTCACGATCAGCTGGGGGCGAGCGAGCTCGTTAACGCGGTCGAGCGCCGCGCGCGAAAGACCGTAGCCCTCATCAAAGCGATGCGGAATAAACGGCGTAACATCGGCGCCAAACGTGCGCAGCGCCTCGGTCAACAGGCAGGTCGACGTAATACCGTCAACGTCAAAATCGCCGAAGACTGCAATGTGCTCGTGGTTGCGAATAGCACGCTCGACGCGGTCGGCGACGACCGACATGCCCGGGATAATGAGTGGGTCGGCCCAGTCGCGATCGAGCGAAGGCGTCAAAAACAATTGGCCCTCTTTGATGGAGCCAATGCCGTGCGCGACCATAATGCGCGCCACCAGCCCAGGAATGCCCAGACCAGCCGAAAGCTCCTTTTCGAGCTCGGGGTTTTGCTGAGCGACCGCCCAGCGATGCGTCGTCTTAAGCGATGACATAGGCACCCACCCTCGATAGGGGCAGGTCGCCGCGATACCTCTCACGGTTCATAGCGATGAGTCCTCTGTGTATGCCCGCTTCGGCAGGCAGATCTGTTGAACGGATTTATTATACCGTGCGGCGCGGACGCAAATCGCCGCAGCACGCCGCGGTTTCGGTAAACGATGCCGGTAATAGCCTCGAAATAATCGAGCGTTTCTGACGCACGGACACATGTGAGCGTCTAGCATATCCAGTCAAAACGGATTCACGAGCAAAGGGAGTCACAAGAGCATATGAAGCAATGGGTTGGACTGGGCAAGTTTCTCGCGGGGCACATGCAAATCATCGTTCCGATTTGCGTGGCGCTCGGCGTGCTCTTTCCTCAACAGATCGGCGTTCTCAAGCCCATTGTTCCCGCCCTCTTCGCCTTTATGACGTTTCAGGGTGCGCTCAGCAACACCTTTCACCAGGTAGCCGAGGTGTTCCACCATCCGCTGCACCTGATTCTGGCGTTGTTGGTCTCGGCGGCGCTTATTCCCATCGCGGCCTATGCCATGGGATCGTTGTTCTTTGGTTCCAACCCCAACCTTGTCTGCGGCATCGT
>CAVHBE010000141.1:0-3823 GCA_963634045.1 Methanobrevibacter smithii | reverse complement strand
GCTCGAATACAGTGTGCCCGTGGCAGTCACCGCTTTTATGTGGATCAGCATGTTCGGCGGCAACGGCCCGCTCGCACTCACCATCATCCTGACGTCCTCGGTTATCTCCCCTGTGACGATTCCGCTCACGCTCAAGCTCCTGCTGGGCGCCACCGTCTCGATCGACGTGCCGAGCATGATGCAGAACATGGCCTTTATGATCGCCATACCCGCCGTGCTCGGCATCGTGATCAACGAGCTCACGCGCGGATGGGGGCACGAAAAACTCTCCCCCGCGCTCTCGCCCGCCTGCAAGTTCATGATGATGGGCGTTATCGCCTCCAACTCCACCGCCATGAGCGAGTACGTGCTGCACATGAACGCGGTGCGCTTGGAAGTCGCCCTCTTTATTTTGGTCTTCGCCATCAGTGGCTTTGTCGTCGGTTTTCTGGTCGCCCATGCGCTGCATCTGCCATATAGCGAGACGACCACCATGTGCTTTACCTGCGGCATGCGTAACATCTCTTCGGGCGCCGTCATCGCCACGCAGTACTTTCCGGGCGAAGTCGTGTTTCCCGTCATGTGCGGAACGCTGTTTCAGCAGGTACTCGCCTCGCTTATCGGGCATCTCTTTGAGCGTCTGACCGGCGAGGAGCGCGCCGCCCAGCGCAAGCGCGTCGAGGCCGGCCGCGATGCAATGGCGCGCTAAACCGTCCGCAGTGTGCGGGCGCTCACTTTACGATGTGAGCGTCCCCAGATGTGCGCGGAGTCGCTCCGCATCGACATCGAGCGTGGTCTCAGCATTGACCTGAGCCAGCCGATACCCGACAAAGTAGGGTGAAACCACCCAACGCGGAAGCGCCTTGGCAATGGTCCGGCCGTCCATGTGGTAGAAGAACAAGTTGTACGACTCTGCGCGACCACCATGGTGCTCGTTCAGGATATAGCGCAGAGCTACCTGAATCGCATCGGCGAAGAGGTCCGTCTCGGCTTGGTCTCGCGCGCCATCGCTGGCGGCGATTCCCTGCGGGGCTGAAACATTGACCTCAAAGAACCCCATAATCGGTTCGGTTGAGATGTTGACCGCAACCCTTCCCCTCTGCCAAACATCGATGCCTTCAAAGTTGACTGAGGTCAGCGCCGCATAGCCGTCCTCCTGTTCCAAGCCCACAATCTGCATGTGTGGATGGACGAGGCTGCCGCCCGAAAGCGGGCCTTTGTTCTTGTACATGAGCACGCTGCAGTACTGTTGGGAATCGATCATCTGCTGCCAACAGCCCAGAGCAAACCGCATAACATGATGCAGCTCGTCCGGCTCATAGGTCACCAGGTCGGCGTCGTGGTCGGACGACTCAATCAATACGGTCTGACGAGTGGCCCGCAAGGTCTTAAACTTATTCTCGAGCCAGATGCAGTCACCGTCGCGCCGGATGATATTGGCGAGTTCCTCGGTACCGCAAAAGGGGCACGCGGTGCCGGGACGACGGTTGTCGTCGGGCTTACCGTTCGCCTGCTGAACGTCAAATACCAGCGCCACGGGTTATACCTCCAGCGGCACGATCTTGGTGCCATGGAGCTCGGAGACGCCTAGCGCCGCCGCGACCGCGTCGCGATTTGCCGTAGTGATGCCGCCGCCGGGAAGGATGGTCAAACGATCGCCCGCATACTCGATTAAACGAGTCAGATGATCGAAATTATCCTCGATCGACGTACCGGCAGCGCCGCCATGCGTGAGGATGCGCGTAACGCCGCAGTCGGCAAGTGTATCAATCGCGTCGAGCTGAGCCTCGGGCGAGAGCTGGTCAAATGACATGTGGAAGGTGATGTCGATGGGATCACGCTTACATTCCTCGGTCGCGCAGCCCGCAGCCATCACGAGGGCGCCAAGCGTAAGTTCGTCGAGCGCCCATCCGCCAGCGCAGGGTTTGCAGCAGCCAAAGACCAAGCCGTCAACGCCCGCACTCACGGCAAGGCCCAGGTCCATCTCCATCATGCGCAGCTCGTCTTGGTTGTAATGAAAGTCACCGCCACGCGGGCGAATCATGCACATCACTCGCGCGTCATGCTCGTGAGCATAGCTGACTGTAGCGCTGATAACACCGGCCGAGGGTGTAGTGCCACCGACGGCAAGGTTGTCGCACAGTTCAATACGCCTTGCACCGGCATCGATAGCCGCCGGCACCCGCTCAAAGTTCTCGGCACAAAACTCGTACAGCATAGATAGACCCCCAAAGACAGCAGATGTTTTCCGACGGGCATTGTCACACATCCCCATGAAGTTGCAGTGGAATAGGGACTCTTTTGGCCTCTGGAGCCCGTATTCAGTCCCTATTTCACCGCAACTTAAAAAGGGGCGCTGACTGAGATAGTCAGCGCCCCTTTTGTTAGGTGGGTTAGCCTCCGAGGTAGGCTTTGCGGACGTTGTCGTCGTGCAGCAGCTCTTGACCAGTGCCGGTCATGGTGATCTTGCCGGTCTCGAGCACGTAACCGCGTGTGGCGATGGAAAGCGCCATCTGCGCGTTTTGCTCGACCAGAAGCACCGTGGTACCGGCCTTGTGCAAGTCCTCGACAATCTGGAAGATCTGTTCGATCAGAATCGGTGCCAGACCCATGGAAGGCTCGTCGAGCATGAGCAGTTTGGGATTACTCATAAGGGCGCGCCCCATAACGAGCATCTGCTGCTCGCCGCCTGAAAGGGTGCCGGCGACCTGGCGACGACGTTCCTTCAGGCGCGGGAACTGCTCGTAGACGCGCTCCAGGCCCGGAGCCACCGTGGACTTGGGCTGCGTGTAGGCGCCCATCTCCAAGTTCTCCTCGACCGTCATCTGCAAAAAGGCACGACGGCCCTCGGGGACCTGAGCCAGGCCCTTGCCCACCAGCTTGTCGGCAGGCGTATGGGTAATGTCCTCGCCCATAAACTTGATGGAGCCGGTCTTGGAGCGCAGCAGGCCCGAGACAGTCTTGAGCGTTGTGGACTTGCCGGCACCGTTCGCACCGATCAGGGCCACGATCTCGCCCTCGTTGACGTTAAAGGAGATGTCCTTGATGGCGTGGATAGCG
The DNA here is from genome assembly GCA_963634045.1 of Methanobrevibacter smithii. GTDB lineage: Bacteria > Actinomycetota > Coriobacteriia > Coriobacteriales > Coriobacteriaceae > Collinsella. The sequence continues at coordinate 784 of CAVHBE010000141.1, read as the reverse complement.
CCGTACCAGACGTTGATGTTGTAGACGGAAAGCATCGGCTCTGCCATTTAGTTCTCCCCCTTATCCTGCTTGCCCAGATACGCCTCGATAACGGCGTCGTTGTTCTGGATCTCCTCGGCCGTGCCCTTGGCGATGACCTTGCCAAAGTTAAGCACGCAGATACCCTCGCATATATTCATGACGAGCGACATGTCGTGCTCGATAAGCATGATGGCGATGCCGAAGGTGTCGCGAATCTTAACGATGTTCTCCATGAGCTCCGCGGTCTCGGACGGGTTCATGCCGGCGGCAGGCTCGTCGAGCAGCAGCAGCTTGGGGTTGGTGGCAAGCGCGCGGACGATTTCCAGACGACGCTGAGCGCCGTAAGGCAGCGATCCGGCCTGCTCGTTTGCCAGGTGCTCCATGTCAAAAATGGACAGTAGCTCCATGGCGCGCTCGTGGGCGGCCTTCTCGTGCTTCCAATACGTCGGCAGGCGCAGCACGCCCTCAAAGCCGGAGTAGCGCTCCTGGTTGTGCAGGCCGACCTTAACGTTGTCCTCCACCGTCATGGTGTTGAACAGGCGAATGTTCTGGAACGTACGGGCAATACCCATGCGGTTGACCTGGTAGACCGACTTGCCCGAGGTGTCCTCACCATCGAGCAGGATGGTGCCGTGCGTAGGCTGGTACACCTTGGTGAGCAGGTTGAAGACCGTGGTCTTGCCGGCACCGTTGGGGCCGATGAGACCGGCGATCTCGGTCTTGCCGATAGTCAGGCTAAAGTCATCGACTGCCTTAAGGCCAC
>CAVHBE010000140.1:0-17818 GCA_963634045.1 Methanobrevibacter smithii | reverse complement strand
CGCGTCCCAACACGCACCTGGTGACCAACATGAACCTTCCTCTGCTCATCCAGCTGCTGTTCGTGCCCGACTCCACCCCAATTGATGAGGCCATTCGCCAGATCGTCGAGGCGGACGACACCAAGGTCAAGTACGTCAACGACCTGCTGGGGCAGGCCGAACTCGATGAGTTTTAATCGCTAGGGAGCACATCATGATTCAGATGATTCGCGTGGACTATCGACTGCTGCACGGCCAGGTTGCCGTTAGCTGGACTTCGGCTCTGGGTGCCGACTGCATCCTGTTGGTAAGCGACACGGTCCTCAATGACAAGCTTCGTCTGCAGGCCCTGTCCCTTGCAAAACCGGAGGGCTGCAAGGTTGTCGTCAAAAACACCGAGGATGCCGTCAAGGCGCTCCAGAGCGGTGTGACCGATAAGTACAAGCTCTTCGTAGTTTGCGAGACGATCCAGCAGGCCGGTGCCGTCGCCAAGGCGATGGGCGTCAAGAAGATCAACCTCGGCAATGTTGCCTTTAGCGAGGATGCCCGCCAGGTCTCGACGAGCGTGTTCCTTACGCCCGAAAACGAGGCATACGTCAAAGAGCTGCTCGGCGAGGGCTACGAGCTGTTCATTCAAATGATTCCGGCAGATGCGAAGACTGACGCCGCGAAGGTCATCGGTTAGGGGCCATCATGGTTATCAAGACAATCCTGATTTTCCTTATTGCCCTTTTGGGCTATTCCGAGTGGCTGACCGGTACGAGCTACCTCCAGCGCCCGATTGTGCTCGGACCTCTGGTTGGCCTTGTCATGGGCGACATGGTGACCGGCACGATCATGGGCGCCACGATGGAGCTTGCCATGGTCGGCGCCATCTCGGTCGGTGCGTATAACCCGCCCGATACGATTTCCGGAACCATCCTGGGTGTGTCGCTTGCCATGCAGGCCGGCGCGGACGCTTCGGCGGCCCTGACCCTGGGCATTCCCATCGCAACGATCGTCCTGGCGCTCGATACGGCCCTGGGCCAGCCGGTCATGCTGCTGCTGGTGCACCGTATCGACAAAAACGTCGAGGACGGGGACACCAAGGCCATCACGCGCAACATGCTCATCGCCGGTTACGCGCAGAGCTGGTGCGGCCTGCTGATTATTCCCCTGGCCTTCTTCTTTGGCGCCGATGCTGTTGCCAGCCTGCTCAACATCATCCCCGATTTCGTTCAGACCGGCATGGATGTCGCCGCCGCCTTCTTGCCCGCACTCGGCTTTGCGATGCTGGCGCAGATGATTATGAACAAAACGGTGGCTCCGTTCTTCTTCGCTGGCTTCTTCCTCGTCGCCTACTTTGGCATTAGCACGACGGGCGTGGCGATCTTTGCCGCGATCATCGTCGTCGCGATGACGGTTTTGGGTGATAAGAAAAAGGCGGAGCAGCCCGCAGTGGCAACCGAGGATCCTGCGATTGGGAGTGGGTTCGATGAGTTTTAAGTTTGAGTCTTCTTACGACGGGCTGATTTCCCGCGCAGACCTTAAGAAGCTGTTCTGGCGCTCGATTCCCTATGAGCATTCCTGGAACTACGAGCGTATGGGCCATATCGGCTTTATGTGGGCCCTTATGCCGATTCTTCGCAAGCTGTATCCGCAGGATGCGGACTTTAAGGCCGCCCTTAAGCGCCATATGGAGCTCTATAACGTCACGCCGTACATCTCGACGCTCCCCATGTCCATCGCCGCTGCAATGGAGGAGGTCAACGCTACTGACGATAGCTTTGACACGAGCGCGATCTCTAATGTCAAGCTTGCTTTGATGGGACCGCTGTCCGGCGTGGGCGATGCCTTCTACTGGGGCACGCTGCGAATTTTGGCAACGGGTGTCGGCACGTCGCTGGCGCTGCAGGGCTCTATTCTTGGCCCGATTTTGTTCCTGCTCGTGTTCAACGTCCCTCACTACATCATCCGTTACCTGCTGACGTTTGTGGGATATCGCTTTGGCTCGGACATGATCAGCAAGGTCCAGGAATCGGGCATTATGGACACGATCGTCAAGATGGCCTCTATCATGGGCGCCATGGTGATCGGTGCTATGACCATGGAGATGGTCACCGTGGACATTCCGCTCATGGTCGGCGCGGGCGATGGTGCTCAGACGCTGGCCGAGCTGCTCAACGGAATCTTCCCGGGCTTTGTCACGATGGGGCTGTTTGGAATCGTCTATCTCATGCTCAAGAAGAAGATGAATCCGCTGCTCATCATGCTCGTGATCCTGCTCGTGAGTATCGCCGGCGCGTTCTTTGGAGTGCTTGGTGTCCAGTAGAGTATCCGTCATAATGAGAACAATGTAAGAGGGGGCGTCGCGCACACTGTGCTGCGGCGCCCTTTTGCCGAAAGGTGGACAAGATGGAGTATCCGCAGCTTGCCGTCATGAATATCAGCCATCGTTATTTTGACCTTGAGGAATTCTTTTCCTCGGCAGCGGCCTCGGGCTACACGTGTTGCGAGCTTTGGACCGGGGCGATGCATCTGTATGTCGATTGCCATGGATACGATTCGCTCGAGCAGGTGCGGGAGCTGTCGCAGCAGTATGGGGTTCGGATTGTGGGGCTTTGTCCCGAACAGAACAACCCCAAGCCGTGGAATATCGCGGCGCGCGGGAATGAGGCGCGTGCCCGCACGCTCGCGTACTTTAAGAACGTTGTGGATATCGCGGCGGAACTTGGAGCCGAGCAGGTCATGGTCTCGAGCGGCTGGGCATTTTTGAACGAGCCGATTGAGGACGCGTGGGGTCGAAGTGCCTCGATGCTGCGTGCGATTGCCGAACATGCGGGAGAGCGCGGCGTGCGACTGGTGCTCGAGGCCCTACAGCCGGTTGAGTCGATGATCGTGAACTCGGCGGCCGACACGAAGCGCATGATCGAGGCAGTTGATCATCCGGCACTTAAGGCGTGTCTGGATATAGGCGCTATGGCGGTGGCGGGGGATACCATCGACGATTATTTCGATCTGCTTGGCGATGATGTCGCCCACGTGCATTTTGTCGATGTTGCGGCAGATGGCACGACGCATCTTGCCTGGGGTGACGGCGACCGCGATATGCGCGCCGACCTGGATAGGCTGGTGGCGCGCGGCTATCGCGGAGTTGTTTCGGCCGAGACCTATGACTGGCGCTATTTTGCCGACCCCGCAGCTGCCGATGCGCAGGTAATGGCAGAGTATCGTCGTGCGATTGGCGCCTAGGTGGGGTTGGGTTGCGGCAACCTACCCTATGTTTCCAAATGAATACGGTGTGAGCGGCTGCGACGGATTTTCCCCGCAAGCACTCTAGTATGCTAAAGTACCCAGAAGACCGGCGGAGCTATGCCGGTCTTCTGTTCTATATGAAACGCAGCATGAGGAGGTTCACCAGATGACGGCCACACCGTGGGGATTCCGGGACATATTGCCCGAGGAGGCTCAGGCGCGCGAGGAGATTGCGCTGACGGTGAAGGGCTGCTTTAGGGAGCATCATTACCTGCCGGTCGAGACGCCGCTGCTCGAGGACAAGGGCTCTCTCGAGGAGGGCGGCCGCATTGCGGACACCCCGTTTAAGCTCTTTGATGATGACGGTCGCCTGCTGGTGGTCCGTCCCGACAACACGCTGCCAATCGTGCGCTTGGTTTCGACTCGCATGCGTGCGGCCGATCTGCCGCTGCGCCTGCGCTACGAGGCGCCGGTGGTTCGCGAGTGTCAGCGCAATGCCGGTGGCTCGCGTCAGTTTACGCAACTGGGTTTTGAGCTCATCGGCGCGGGCGACACCGCGGGCGATGTCGAGATTGTCTCACTGGTCGCCGAGGCCGTGCGCAAGCTGGCACTTCCCGGTGCGCGCATTATCGCGGGCAGTGTGCGTCCGTTTAAGGAACTGCTTGCGGCGTGCGAAGATCGCGAGCTGGCTGCCGAGGCGCTGCGCTGCGTGCACGCCAACGACTTTGTGGGCCTCGATGCCCGCGTGGCGGCAAGTGCCGAGCCCGAGGCCGTCAAGGCCGCCATTAGCGAGCTGCCGCGCCTGCACGGTGGTGCCGAGGTGCTCGACCGCGTCGACGCGCTGCTGGCGGCGGCGGGCATTGTTGCGCCGCTCACGCGCGAGCTGCGTGCCCTGGTCGAGGGCCTGGCTCCCGAGGACGCTCAGGTGCTGTCCTTCGACTTCTCCATCATGAACTCGTTTGATTACTACACGGGCCTGGTCTTTAAGGCCTATGCCGGTGGCCTGCCCGATCCGGTGGGCTCGGGCGGTCGCTACGACTCCATCTTTACCGGTGCATTTGGCGACGGCATCGAGGTGCCGGCGGCAGGCTTTGCCTTTTCGCTCGAGCGTCTGGAGGCCGCGCGCACCTCGGCCGAGGACGCTGCTTCCGATGGTGACCATGCCGTGGGCCGCGGCACCGAGGGCCCGCTGCGCATCGCCGTGCCCAAGGGCTCGCTCAAGGCCGACACGCTCGACGTGCTCGAGGCCGCAGGTTTGGACGTCTCTGAACTGCGTGACCCCGGCCGTCACCTGATCGTGCGCGGCCACGACACGCGTGCCGGCGAGGGTGCGGTCGGCGATATCGAGTTTGTCATCGTGCGACCCAGCGACGCGCCCGCCTTTGTGGGCTGTGGCGGTGCCGACTGCGGCATCTGCGGTTGGGACTCGCTCATCGAGGCCGACCTCAACCTGCTGCAGCTGGTCGACCTGGGCTACGGCCTGTGCACGTTTATCGAGGCGGAGCCTGCGTGGCGCGCCGGCCAGGCCGAGCGCAACTATGCCCGCCGTGGGTCGCTTCGCGTGGCAACCAAGTACCCGCGCATCGCGAGTGCCTGGTATGCCGAGCGCGGCGTGAACGCCGACATCGTCTCGCTGCACGGCAATATCGAGCTGGGCCCCATTGTCGGCATGACCGATCGCATCGTGGATATTACCGCCACGGGCGCCACGCTGCGTGACAACGACCTCGTTATTACTGGTCGCATTATGGACTGCACGGCCCGCTTCTTTGTCAATCCGGGCGCCGCACGTCTGGATCCGCGCGTACGCAATCTGGCCGATCGCTTGGCGGCGGCCGTGAAGGACAAGCATTTTGAGCCCGTTGCGGGCTCGGCACAATAGCGCGAGCACGCACGGGCGCCCCAACGTCCGGGCTGCGGGCCGACTGGCGCCGTTGTCAGGTCTCTCGTTTTTCGAAAAAAAACCTCGACCGATAGGGGATACCGATATGAAGACCATCAAGCTTGCTCCCGGTGAGCGCCTCGTTACCAATCAGCTCAACCGTAAGGGAGTGCTACCGCAAAACATCGTCGACGCCGCCCGCGATATCGTGGCCAACGTGCGCGCCAGCGGCGATGCCGCGGTGCGCGACTATTGCCAGCGCTTTGACGGCGTTGAGCTGCAGAGCTTCCGTCTACCGCAAGAGCAGATCGATGCCGCGCTCGAGGGCCTCGATCCCGCTTTTGTCGCCGCGCTCGAGAAAGCCGCGCGTCAGATTCGTGAGTTCCACCAGCGCGAGGTCGAGCAGAGCTGGTTTACCACGCGCCCGAACGGCACGATGCTCGGCGTTAAGGTGACCCCGCTCGCGGCGGCCGGCATCTATGTGCCGGGCGGTCGTGCACAGTACCCTTCCACCGTGCTTATGAACGCCATTCCCGCCAAGGTGGCCGGCGTCAAACGCGTGGTCATGGTGACCCCGCCGCAAAAGGATGGCCTGATCAGCCCCTACACGCTCTCCGCGGCAAAGCTCGGCGGCGTGGACGAGATCTATATGGTGGGAGGCGCTCAGGCCGTGGCCGCATTGGCGTACGGCACCGAGACCATTCCGCGCGTCGACAAAATCACCGGCCCGGGCAACGCCTTTGTTGCCGCGGCCAAGCAGATTGTCTCGGGTGATGTGGGTATCGATATGGTCGCCGGTCCCTCCGAGGTCTGCGTGCTGGCCGACGCCACGGCCAAGCCTATGGTGGTTGCGGCCGATCTGATGGCCCAGGCCGAGCACGACCCGCTGGCAGCCTGCTATCTGGTGACCTGCGACGAGCAGTTTGCGCGTGAGGTCGAGGCGGGTATCGATATTCTGGTAGCGCAGTCGCCGCGTGCCGAGATCACGCGTGCCTCGCTCGACAATGAAGGCACCATCGTGGTGGCCGCCGACATGGCTGCCGCCGTCGAGGCGGTGAACACCGTGGCGCCCGAGCACCTGGAGCTGCACTGCAAGGATGCGATGGGCCTGCTTGGCGGTATTCGCAACGCCGGCGCCATCTTTGTGGGCGCTTGGAGCTCCGAGCCGCTCGGCGATTACGTTGCCGGTCCCAATCACACGCTGCCGACCGGCGGCACGGCCATGTTCTCCAACCCGCTTTCGGTGGAGGAGTTCGTCAAGCGCTCAAGTGTCATTTGCTATACGCCTGAGGGCCTGCTCTCCGACGCTCCCGCCACGCAGCGCCTGGCCGAGGCCGAGGGTCTGTGGGCACACGCGCTTTCCGCCGCGCTGCGCCGCCGCGTGTTGGAGCAGGGCGAGGATGCCGTGAGCGCCGAGTCGCTCGCCGCGGCCGACCTGACCAAGGTTGCCTGGCCGGGCGACGCCGTGGCGACGGTTGCCGAGGGCGTGGACCTGGCGGCTGCAAGCGCGAATGGTGCTGACGCGGTCGTCGAGGAGGCCTAAAATGGCTGAACTCACGCCCCGCATGAAGGAGCTCGTCCAGCCCTACCTGGCCGGTATTGAGCCCTACGATCCCAACTTTACGCCCACGCGCATCAACCTTTCGGCCAACGAGAACACCTATCCCGTGCCGGCCGGCGTGCGCGAAGCGGTCGACGCCGCCCTGGCTGCTACGCCGCTCAACCGCTATCCCGATCCCATGTCGAACGACCTGCGCGACGAGCTTGCTGCCTGGCATGGTGTGACGCGCGAGAACATCTGCGTGGGAAACGGCGGCGACGAGCTGCTCTATAACTATCTGCTGGCGTTTGGCGGCGCGGGGCGGACCCTGCTCAACTGCCCGCCGTGCTTTAGCGAGTACGCGTTCTTTGCGTCGCTCTGCCAGACCGAGGTGCGCGACGTGTGGCGCGACCCGGCGACCTTTGAGCTCGACCAAGCTGCTGTGCTCGCGGCCGCGCCCGAGTGCAACCTGGCAATCGTGACCTCGCCCAACAATCCAACGGGTGATGTGGCTCCGCTCGACTTTGTCGCGGCCCTGTGCGATGCGTGCCCCGGCATGGTCATGGTCGACGAGGCCTACGTTGAGCTTGCCGACGATTCGTTTGGCGCGGCCACCACGGCGCAGGGGCTTATCGCCGAGCATCCCAACCTGGTGATTCTGCATACGCTGTCCAAGGCGTTTGGTGCCGCCGGCACGCGTCTGGGCTATGTGATCGCGGCGCCCGAGGTCATCGACGTGTTCGCGGCGATTCGCCAGATCTATTCGGTCAACGTGCTGAGCCAGGCGGCGGCACTTGCCTGCGTGCGTGCCCGTGATGCCTATGCGCCTGTGGTGGCGCAGGTCGCATCCGAGCGCGAGCGCGAGCTGGCCGCCCTGCGCGCGATGGCTGCCGAGGGCCTGCCCGTGGAGGCGTGGCCGAGCGCGGCGAACTTTGTGCTCGTGCGCACGCCGCATGCCACGCGCGTGCGCGAGCGTCTGCGCGATGAGTATTCGATTTTGGTGCGCGACTTTAGCTATGCGCCGGGGCTTGCGGACTGTCTGCGCATTACCGTGGGTACCCCGCAGGAAAATGATGAGGTGCTGGCTGCGTTTGCCGCGCTGGTGAAGGAGGAGATGTAGATGGGCCGCTATGCCGAGGTAACCCGTAAGACGGGGGAGACCGATGTTGTCGTAAAGCTCGACCTGGATGGAACCGGTGCGTGCGATATCTCGACCGGCGTGCCGTTTTTCGACCACATGCTCAACGCCTCTGGCCGCCATGGTCTGTTCGATTTGACGGTGCACGCGGTGGGAGACGTTGAGGTCGACGCGCACCATACCGTCGAGGATACGGGCATCGTGCTGGGCGAGGCGTTTTGTCAGGCGCTGGGCGACAAGGCGGGCATTACGCGCTTTGCCGACGCGGCGATCGCCATGGACGAGACGCTCGTGATGGCCGCCGTGGATATTTCGGGCCGCGGGCAGGCCTACTGCGAGCTGCCCGTGCCGACCGAGCGCGTGGGCACCTTTGATACCGAGCTGGCCGTCGAGTTCTTCTACGCCTTTGCGCGCGATGCCAAGCTCACGCTGCACGTGCGCGAGCTGGTGGGCGGTAACTCACATCACATTATCGAGGCGGCCTTTAAGGCCGTGGGCCGCACGATGCGCCGCGCCTGCGAGCTCGATCCCCGCGTGCAGGGCATCCCCAGCACCAAGGGCTCACTGTAACCGCCACAAGGGTAAAACCACCACAAAGGGGACAGGCACCTTCGTGGTGGTTTTGGACGATGAGATAAGGGAGGGTCGCGTGGGCGAACCGAAGATCGTGGTGGTCGACTACCACAAGGGCAACTTGTCGAGCGTTGTGCGCGGGCTTGCGCGCGCCGGTGCCGCCGCCTGCACGTCGGACGACCCGGAGCAGATCCGTAACGCCGACGGCCTGGTCATCCCGGGCGTGGGTGCGTTCTACGACGCGATTGCCTTTATGCGCGAGAGCGGCGAGGCGGACGCGGTGCTCGACGCCGTTGCCGCCGGAACTCCGCTGCTCGGCATCTGCCTGGGCCTTCAGCTATTTTTTGAGCGCGGCAACGAGGGCGTGCCGGCGGACGAGGGCGCGGGCGCGGACGGAAACGCCTCCGAGCAGGCCGGTGGCCTCTGGGTCGACGGCCTGGGCATTATGCGCGGCTCGTGCACGCGCCTGGAGTCGAGCCGACTGAAAGTGCCGCACGTGGGTTGGGACCAGGTGCACATGACGCCCGCCGGTGCGGCCGATCCGCTGCTTGCCGGTTTTGCCGAGGGTGCCAACATGTACTTCACCCACAGCTACGCGGTGGCAGACGACGCTGATGCCGCCGATGTGCTGGCGCGCACGCACTACACGCGGAGTTTCCCGTGCATCGTGCGCCACGGTAACGTGTGGGGCTGCCAGTTCCATCCCGAGAAATCCTCCGCGCTGGGTCAGCGCGTCCTTAAGAACTTCGTGAGCATCGTCGAGGGGGCCGGCCGATGATTCTGTTTCCCGCAGTCGATTTGATCGGCGGCAAGGTCGTGCGCTTGGAGCGCGGCGACCGCAGCCGCTGCAAGGTATACTCCGACGACCCCGTGGCCGTTGCCCGCTCCTTTGCCGAGCAGGGCGCGAGCTGGGTGCACGTCGTCGACCTGTCCGCGGCCTTTGGCGAGGACGAGGACGCGTGCGCTGCCAACTCGGCGGCGATTAAGGCCATTTGCGGTATCGACGGTCTGTCCGTGGACGTGGGCGGCGGTGTTCGCTCGCTTGCACGCATCGACGAGCTGGCCGGCTACGGCGCGCGTCGCATCGCACTAGGCACGGTACTCGTGACCGAACCGGGATTTGCCGAAGTGGCGGCTCGCGGCTTTGGCGAGCTGTTGGTGGCTGACATCGCCGCACGCGACGGCCAGGTCAAGGTGAACGGCTGGCGTGACGGCGCGGGCGTGGCGCTCGACGACGCCGTGGCGCAGCTTTCCGAGCTGGGCTTTAAGCATCTGGTGTATACCGACATCGCGCGTGATGGTATGCAGACGGGCATTGATGTGGCGGCGTATCGCCACGTGGCCGAGGTCGCGGGCTTTCCCGTCGTGGCTTCGGGCGGTATCTCGACGCTCGACGATATCCGTGCACTGGCCGCGGTGGGCGAGGATGCCATCGAGGGCGCCATTACCGGTCGTGCGCTCTACGAGGGCAACTTTACGCTGGCCCAGGCGTTGGCCACCGCCCGAGGGGAGGAGTAGCCCATGCTTACCAAGCGCGTGATTCCCTGTCTGGATGTTAAGGACGGCCGTGTGGTCAAGGGCGTCAACTTTGTGAGCCTGCGCGATGCGGGCGACCCGGTGGAGCTGGCCCGCGCCTACGACCGCGAGGGTGCGGACGAGGTCGTCTTCCTGGACATTACCGCCACGAGCGACAACCGTGCGACGACTATCGAGATGGCGGCGCATGCGGCTGAGGAGCTGGCCATTCCCTATACCGTGGGCGGCGGCTTTCGTGACTTGGCGGGCATGCGCACTATGGTTGCCGCCGGCGCCGACAAGGTGTCGCTTAACTCTGCCGCCGTGCGCGATCCGTCGCTGATTAGCCAGGCTGCCGCGGCGTTTGGCAGCCAGGCCGTGGTCGTGGCAATCGATGCCAAGCGCGTGGGCCTGCCCGGCGCATCCGGAGCCGACAAGTGGGAGGTTTTTACCGCGGGAGGTCGCAACGCCACAGGTATCGATGCGGTGGCGTGGGCCGAGGAGGCGGCTCGTCGCGGCGCCGGCGAGATCCTGCTCACCAGCATGGATCGCGACGGCACCAAGGCTGGCTTCGACCTGGCACTCACCCGTGCCGTGGCGCGCGCGGTGCCGATCCCGGTGATTGCGAGCGGCGGCGTGGGTACGCTCGAGCATTTTGCCGAGGGTGTGATCGAGGGTGAGGCCGACGCCGTGCTGGCAGCCAGCGTCTTTCACTTTGGAACCTTCAGCATCCGCGAAGTCAAAGAGTATATGGCCTCTCAAGGCATCCCTGTCAGGTTGGACTTCTAGTGCTGCGGCTTGTCCAGGCACCGCATCTTGCCGCTCAAACCGTCGCTCGCGTACCAAAGTACGCGTCGCTCCTCTTTCGCGGCAACCTGCGGCACCTGGACAACCCTCGCCGACCTGCGAAGTTTGAATTTGGGGAATTGAAATGAAAGAAATTACTACTCCAGCGGATCTTAAATACGACGCCCGCGGGCTGATTCCTTGTGTGGTTCAGCAATATGACACCGGTGAGGTGCTTATGGTTGCTTGGATGAACGAGGAATCGGTGGGGCTGACGCTCAAGACCGGGACCACGTGGTTTTGGAGTCGCAGCCGCCAGGAGCTCTGGAACAAGGGCGCGACGAGCGGCAATATGCAGGAGGTCAAGGAACTCTGGGCCGACTGCGATAGCGATACGCTGCTGGTCAAGGTTGACTCTCCGGGCCCGGCTTGCCACACCGGCAACCGTACCTGCTTCTTTAAGAAACTCGCCTAAGGCGGGCGTCCTGTTGGGCGCTCGGTAAAACGGAAAGGATTGAACTATGGGTGTGCGCACCGCAAATGTTCAGGATGGAAATATCGGCGAGACGCTGACGGGGCTGGCCGAGGTGATTCATGGCCGTCGCGACGCGTCGCCGCAGGAAAGCTATACCGCTCGCCTGCTGACCGACGTCGAGGACGAGCTGCTCAAGAAGCTTGCCGAGGAGGCGAGCGAGGTCATCATGGCCTGCAAGGATAACGATCACGACCACATTCGCTACGAGGCTGGCGACCTGGTCTACCACCTGCTCGTGACACTCGAGCGCTACGGTATCACCCTCGACGAACTGGCCGGCGAACTCAACGCCCGCCGCCGCTAGTCGAGCTTTTGGCGCAAGGGGGGACAGGATGCTTTGCTCCAATTGATCCGTTTTCCTCCGTCCCCAACGGATCAAATGGAAGTTGCGGTGGAATAGTTCTTGTTTGACGGTCTTAGGGCTATAAACAGGAACTATTTCACCGCAACTTATGAAGGGATGGCTAGGCGAGGGGTGTGGGTTCCCATTCGCCGGTGGGGTGGGGGATGTCGAAGGTTCGGTAGCCGCAGTCGTAGGCGTGGGCTTGTGCCTCGCGGATGTTCCAGCAGATGTCGCAGGCGCGGTGTGCGTCCGAGCCAAAAGTAATCGGCACCTCGGCGTGGGCGAAGCAACGCAGCAGCCCCGTCGAGGGGTAATAGTCGTCGAGGCCCTTGCGCGGTGCGGCCGTCGAGACCTCAACGCGGCGGCCCGTGTCGTGGGCGCACTCGGCCATCTGCTGCCAAAACGGCGCGGGGTCAAAGTCGGGTGCAAACCCTTCCTTCGAAAAGCGCATGACCAGGTCGGGATGGGCCATCACGTCAAAGTTGAGTGAGCTTTCGCAAGCGCGGCACCAGTCGTCGACGTAGCGCTCCCACACGCCGCGTACCCCCAGGTTTTCCCAAACATGCAGGTTGGTGTCATCATCGATCCAGCCGCAGCGCGAATCGGGTGTATCGGGGCGAGCGACGTTTTCCGTTCCCGCCGTACCCGCGGCACCGGCCATGATATCGCCGGGGTCGCCAATCCAGTGCACGCTGCCCAAGCGCACCACGGCGCTCGCTGACCAGCGCTCAACCAAAGGCTCGCAGCCCTCGTACCAATCGCATTCAAAACCGTAGATAAAGGTGAGCTCCGGCGCAATCTGCGCGGCGAGTTTGCGGGCGTCCTCAAAGGCCAGACGATGTGCCGGCAGGTCGCCCTCGACAACCTGCACTTCGCAGTTGGCGTCCATGCTGGCGGGCAGGGTGAGATGGTCGGTCGAGACCATGACGCGGCAACCGGCCGCAGCAGCGGCGCGAACGTTGTCCTCAAACGAGGCATGTCCGTCCGAAAACGAGGTGTGGGTGTGGCAATCGACCAGCGGGCATGCGGGCATGGCGACTCCTTTGCATTTGGCGAATCCGCTCCATTGTAATGTTGCAGCTCTCAACACGCCGCGCGCGCCGGAGCTCGAAATCGATTGGAAAGGCTGCGCGGCGCGGCCTCGCTTGCTCCAATACATGTACATCAGCCTCCAAAAGCTGCAAATAATGACATGTTTGGAGGCTGATGTACATGTTTGGCCGGGGCGGTGGAGTGTCGGTTTCTTGTCGACAAGGAAAATCGCGCTCATCACGCGCCGTCACACTCGCGCAGCCTGCGATGTGCTAGCGTTTGGATGAACAAAACGAGCCCGTGCGGAAAGGATCCGGACCGTATGCAATGCGATAGCAAATCCCCGCTGTCCCGCGAGACCGATGCGCCCGAGACTATCGTCAAGCTGGAATGCGATATCGATGACGCGTCGCCCGAGGTGCTTGCCTACGCCGCCGACCGTCTGCGCGGGGCAGGCGCCCGCGAGGTGCACTGGCTGCCGCTCTATTGCAAAAAAGGACGCCCCGGCTGGCAGCTGCAGGTGATCTGCTCGCACGAGGATATCGAGCGCCTGCAGACGATTATCTTTTTGGAAACCACGACCAACGGCATTCGTCGCCAGGTCATGGAGCGCGTTTGCCTGCCACGCCGCTTTGAGCGCGTAACGACGCCGTGGGGCGAGGTGTCCGTCAAGGTGGCCACCCTGCCCGACGGCAGCGAGCGTGCGGCGCCCGAGTACGAGGACTGCGCCCGTCTCGCTCGCGAGCATAACGTGCCGCTCCAGCGCGTGATGCAGACGGCCCAGAGCGCGGCACTGCGATTTGAATAACGCGGCTGGTGGCGACATCCTGCGCCCAGCCATATCAACCCCATTCGAAAGGATCTCCCCATGAAATACCTCATCGCCTCCGACATCCACGGCTCGGCATATTGGACCGAACGCCTTTGCGCCGCCATCGAGTCCGAGCAGCCCGATCGCATTGTGCTGCTGGGCGACCTGCTCTACCACGGTCCGCGCAACGACCTGCCGCGCGATTACGCCCCCAAGCGCGTGATCCCGCTGCTCAACGCCCTGGCCGACCGCATCATCGCGGTGCGCGGCAACTGCGACGCCGAGGTCGACCAGATGGTGCTCGACTTTCCCATCATGGCCGACTATGCCACGTTATTCGACGAGAACGGCCGCGAGCTGTTCCTGACGCACGGCCACGTTTTTGGCGCCGGTATGCACAACAGCGTCGACCACGCGCCCGCGCTGCCCGAGGGCTCCGCGCTCGTCTACGGTCACACGCACATCAAGGTCAACGAAGCGAGCGAGGAGCATCCTGGTCTGTGGCTCTTCAACCCCGGCAGCGTGAGCATCCCCAAGGACGGTACGCACAGCTACGGCATCTACGAGGGCGGCGCGTTCCGCCACGTGGTCATGGAGGAGGAGTAGCCATGGCGCAGCACATGGCTCAGCAAAATGCCGAGGGCTCGCGCGATCTGTCCACGCTGGTAGACGCGTCGATCGAGCTGCAGCATCTGGTGCAGACCATCTGGCGTCTGCGTCAGCCCGATGGCTGCCCGTGGGACCGTGAGCAGACGCACCGCAGCATTGGCAAGAATATGATCGAGGAGGCCTACGAGGCGCTCGACTGCATCGAGGCGGACGACGCGGTTCACCTACGCGAGGAGCTGGGCGACGTGCTCATGCAGGTCGTGCTGCATGCGCAGATTGCTGCTGACGCCGGCG
This sequence comes from Methanobrevibacter smithii, assembly GCA_963634045.1. Taxonomy (GTDB): domain Bacteria; phylum Actinomycetota; class Coriobacteriia; order Coriobacteriales; family Coriobacteriaceae; genus Collinsella. Next base: position 3,547 of record CAVHBE010000140.1, on the reverse strand, counting down.
AGTTTACACTGGCCGACGTGGCGCGTGATATCGATGCCAAGCTCATCCGCCGTCATCCGCACGTGTTTGGCGATGTAGATGCCGACAGCTCCGATGAGGTGCTCAAGATTTGGGACGAGGTTAAGCTTGCCGAGAAGGCTGCCAAGGACAAGGCCGTGGCAGCAGGCGAGGCTGCGCCCGAGGGCCTGCTCGACGGCGTGCCCACGCATCTGCCGGCGCTGATGCAGGCCCAGAAGGTGTCGCGCAAGGCGGCTGCCGTGGGCTTTGAGTGGGAGACGGTCCAGGATGTGTGGGACGAGGTCGCCGAGGAGCGTGCCGAGTTTGAGGCCGAGGCCCCTGGCTCGCCCGAGCGCGAAATGGAGTTCGGCGACCTGCTCTTTGCCTTGGTCAACGTCGCGCGCAAGGAGGGCATTGACGCCGAGAGCGCCCTTCGTGCCAGCACGGCAAAGTTTCGTCGCCGTTGGGCTGCAATGGAGCGGATGGCGGCTGACGCCAACGTGGGTCTGGCCGAGCTTTCGACCCACGGTCTCAACGACCTGTGGGATGCCGCAAAGGCGGAGGAGTAAGACTGCGGGAACGACGGGCTGACACGCCTCATCGTCCCCGCTAAATTTTTCGAAAATCAAGTGTATCCCTCGGCTAACTTAGGGCATAATGCAAAAAGTGCGACATGGCTAACTTACGGAGACGCACCGACGGTGCACGGTCAGCCGGTCGCTTGCATCCACTACGTTTCCAAGTGAGAGGGAGACAACATGAGCGATATTTTGGACGTCTACGGTCGCGAGGTGCTCGACAGCCGCGGCAATCCCACCGTCGAGGTCGAGGTCGTGCTCGAGGACGGCAGCTTTGGCCGCGCAATGGTGCCTTCGGGTGCTTCGACCGGCGCCTTTGAGGCATGCGAGCTGCGCGATGGCGACAAGGACCGCTACCTGGGCAAGGGCGTTTCGCAGGCCGTCGAGCATGTCAACAACGAGTGCGCTAACGCCGTCGTGGGCCTCGATGCCTTCGACCAGCGCGCCGTCGATGCCGCGCTGATTGCCGCGGACGGTACCCCCAACAAGACCAAGCTCGGTGCCAACGCCATCCTGGGCGTGTCGCTGGCCGTTGCCCGCGCCGCTGCCGAGTCGTCGGGCCTGTCGCTGTACCAGTACCTGGGCGGCGTCAACGCTCATCTGCTGCCCACACCTATGATGAATATCCTCAACGGCGGCGTGCATGCCGACAACAACGTCGACTTCCAGGAGTTCATGATCATGCCGGTGGGCGCCCCGAGCTTTGCCGAGGGCCTGCGTTGGTGCGCCGAGGTCTACCACACCCTCAAGGGCGTGCTGCACGAGGCCGGCCTGGGCGGCGGCGTGGGCGACGAGGGCGGCTTTGCCCCCAACCTTAAGACCAATGCCGAGCCGTTCGAGTACATTACCAAGGCCGTCGAGAAGGCTGGCTTTAAGCCCGGCGTCGACTTCATGTACGCCATGGACCCGGCCTCGACCGAGTTCTACAACGTCGAGACCGGCATGTACGAGCTCAAGGGCGAGGGTGTGGAGTACACGAGCGCCCAGATGGTCGATTACTGGGAGAAGCTCGTCGACGCCTATCCCATCATCTCCATCGAGGACGGTATGGCCGAGGAGGACTGGGACGGCTGGGTCGAGCTTACCCGCCGCATTGGCAACAAGGTGCAGCTGGTGGGCGACGACCTGTTCGTCACCAACACCGAGCGCCTCAAGAAGGGCATCGAGCTGGGTGCCGCCAACGCGATCCTGGTCAAGGTCAACCAGATCGGCACGCTCACCGAGTCGCTCGAGGCTATCGAGACCGCCAAGGAGGCCGGCTACGCTTGCATCGTGAGCCACCGTTCTGGCGAGACCGAGGACTCCACGATCGCCGACCTGGTCGTGGGTGTTAATGCCGGTCAGATTAAGTCGGGCGCCCCGTGCCGCAGCGACCGTATCGCCAAGTACAACCAACTCATCCGTATCGAGGACGAGCTCGAGGGCAGCGCGCGCTTCGCCGGCAAGGCCGCGTTCTACAACATTCGCTAGGCAAACGGCGTGCGCGGGGCGGGGCTGACTCGGATTCGCCTCGCTCCCGCCGGGCGCTGTTGAGCACCATTGGGCGCTGGGCCATATGGCTCAGCGCCTTTTTTATGTCGAGCAAGGGCTGCCGAAGGCGTTGCGCGCGCTCGTGCTATAACTAAAAGACTTAGCGCAAACAAACCTCAACCGCACAAGGCGCACATGGATCAGATTTACGACAACAGGTACTATTCCGCCGGTTCGCGTGAGCCGTCACCTCGCCGTGCGCGCACGGTGCAGCTCGGCGGGTCCGATTACGCCGGTGCCGACTGCTCCACGCAGCGACCGACAAGTGCCTCACACTCCCGTGCTCAAGTGAATACGTCGACGGACCGCCCGCTACGTTCGGTGCGCCCGGCGCACTCGGAGCATGCTCAGCGTTCCTCGGCTCAAACGCATGAAAAGCCGAGTAGGCCCTCGAACCGTCTTTCGGGCTCGGACTTCATGCATTACGCCAACGATAACGCGGTGGTCAAGGCAATCTACGACTTTACCCACGGTCCCCAGCGGGGGCTGTTTGTTGGCATTGTCGTCGCCCTGGCGCTTGTGAGCCTGTATTTCCCCGTGCGCGACCTGTATGTGGCAAAACGCTCGAGCGACATCTTGGCCAAGCAGGTCGAGATTCGCGAGCAATATAACGACGACCTGCAAAAAAGCGTCGACAAGCTGCTCTCGGAGGAGGGTATCAAGGACGCGGCATCCGAGGACCTGGGCCTGGTGATGCCCGGCGAGAAGAGGATTGAAGTGCAGGGCCTGGACGACGATTCGGATGCCTCGTCGAGCAAAAAGTCCTCAAACGCCAAGAAGGCCAGCGAAGTGGCCAAGGAAATCGAAGAAGTCGGTAAGGACGCGCCGTGGTACATCCAAGCGCTCGACATGCTGTTTGGGTTTAACGGCGTCGAGGGTCAGACGGTCGTGTCCAACGGCAAATAGCGCCCGGAGGGGAGCTCGCAATGACAAATTGCAAACGCTATAAGGTGGCCGCGATCGACCTGGGAACGGTGTCGTCGCGACTGGTGTTGGCCCAGGTCGAGGGCGGGGCAATCGTGGAATCGTCCAAGCATACCGAGATTACCGATCTGGGTGAGGGCGTGGACGCGACGGGCCGCTTTTGCGAGGCGGCCGTTGAGCGCGTGCTCGCTGCGTGCCGCATGTTTGTGGACGAGGCTCGTGCCTTTGGGGCCGCGTGCATCTGCACCACCTGCACGAGCGCCGCGCGTGATGCGTCCAACGCAGCACTGCTGCTGGACGGCCTGCGCGATCTGGGACTTGAGCCACAGGTGATTCCGGGCGAGGTCGAGGCACGCCTGACGTTTTTTGGCGTGGCGCACGACTTTGCCGGCGAGCGCATCATTGTTGCCGATTCGGGCGGCGGATCCACGGAGCTCGCGACGGGCGTCTATGCGCCGGAGCGTGGCGTCTTTGCGCTAGAAGGGACGCGCTCGCTGGACATTGGCTGCCGCCGCGTG
>CAVHBE010000139.1:0-14544 GCA_963634045.1 Methanobrevibacter smithii | reverse complement strand
CGCATCCGACTCCCGCGCCGTGCCTATTTACCAGACCACGAGCTATGTGTTCCGCAACTCCCAGCACGCCGCCGACCGCTTTGGTCTTGCCGACGCCGGTAACATCTACGGCCGTTTGACCAACTCCACCCAGGGCGTCTTTGAGGACCGCATCGCCGCGCTCGAGGGTGGCGTTGCTGGCCTCGCCGTCGCCTCTGGTGCCGCCGCCATCACCTATACCCTGCAGGCGCTCGCTCAGGCCGGCGACCATGTGGTGGCCCAGAAGACCATCTACGGCGGTTCCTACAACCTGCTGGAGCACACACTCTCCCAGTTTGGTGTCGAGACCACCTTCGTCGATGCCCACAACCTGGACGAGGTCGAGGGCGCCATCAAGGACAACACTACGGTCATCTATCTCGAGACGCTCGGTAACCCCAACTCCGATATTCCCAACATCGACGCTATCTCCGAGGTCGCCAAGAAGCATGGCCTGCCGGTCGTCGTCGATAACACCTTCGGCACCCCGTACCTGTTCCGTCCGCTGGAGCACGGCGCCAACATCGTCGTTCACTCCGCGACCAAGTTCATTGGCGGCCACGGCACCTCGCTGGGCGGCGTGATTGTCGATGGCGGCAACTTTGACTGGAAGGCGAGCGGCAAGTACGCCCAGATCGCTGAGCCCAACCCCTCCTACCACGGTGTCTCGTTTGCCGAGGCTGCCGGTCCCGCCGCCTTCGCAACCTATGTCCGCGCTATCCTGCTGCGTGACGAGGGCGCCTGCATCAGCCCGTTCAACGCCTGGGTCCTGCTCCAGGGCACCGAGACTCTGTCGCTGCGCGTTGACCGTCATGTCGAGAACACCAAGAAGGTCGTTGAGTTCCTGGCTGGTGACAGCCACGTCGCCAAGGTGAACCACCCGAGCCTGCCTGAGCATCCCGATCACGAGCTCTATCAGAAGTACTTCCCCAACGGCGGTGCCTCGATTTTTACCTTTGAGATTAAGGGTGGCCAGGAAGCTGCTTGGAAGTTCATCGACCACCTGCAGGTCTTCTCGCTGCTCGCCAACGTGGCCGACGTCAAGTCGCTCGTCGTGCACCCGGCTACCACCACCCACTCCCAGCTCTCTGCCGAGGAGCTCGCCGAGCAGAACATCACGCCCTCCACGATCCGTCTTTCCATCGGTACCGAAAACGCCGAGGATATCATTTGGGATCTGAAGCAGGCCTTCGCCGCGCTGGACGAGTAAGGCGACTTGTGCAAGGACCCCTTGCGACTCGATAGATATAACTGCATAAAATGCCTGCTCAAGGCGTCTGCGCAAGCAATGGTTGCGCAGACGCCTTTTTGCATAGGAAGGGCGCTATTACAGGGTTTTTGGCATGCTTTATGCAATCGAGATGTGGAAAACTCCTGTTGAGAGGATGTGAGTTTTACGCAAATGACGTGCACCTTTTGAGAAAAACCGCAGGTCGCGATTTGCTCGGGGTACTATGCAGCGCGATCGAATCACACACAGCTCAAACGCAGCAAAAACGCACTACGGAGGTTTCCAGCTACATGAGGATTGATTCACGAAAACCGAAAGCCGCCGCCCTTTCCGCCGCTCTGACCGTGGCACTTTTGGCGGGCGCCGGCGCAACCGATGCCCATGCGGCAACACTATCCGACACGGTCGGATCCACGCCGTCCGAGGCGACGCTGATGCAGCCCGTCGACTATCGCGGCGACGGTTATGGCTCTATGCAGGAGTGGAACGCCTCGATGGGGGCCAAGCGCGATTCCCTGGAGATGCGCGCTCAAATCATCATGAACATGTACGGTGACTATGCCACCGATGACGAGCGCGCTGTACTACAGGGTTGTATCGACGGTGCGGGCAGTCTTTTGACGATGGAGGAGGTCGACGCGAAGTCGGCCGAGCTCGACGAGCTTCGCTCCACGCTTGAGGATGTCAAGCGCGAGGCGCTCGAGGCTGCCGCAGCCGCAGCCGAAGCCGAGGCCGCTGAGGCCGTTCAGGCTTCGTATTACAACGCCGGCTCCGGCTCGTCTTACGCGTCTGCTGCGTATTACGCGAACGGCTCGGGTCTGACGCGCTCGAGCGGCGTCAATAACTATAACGGCCGCCGCGAGACCTATTACAGCAGCAACGTACTCTACCATCACCGCACGGGCGAGTGGACCCAGGATTCCGAGGGCTTTTGGCGCGATTCCGATGGTTACTACGTCGTGGCCGCGGGCGATAAGGCTCAGGGCTCCACGTTTACCGGTTCCAAGGGCGAGTGCAAGGTCTATGACTCCGGCTGCGCAGCCGGAACCACCGACTACTATACCGGTTGGTAATCTGTCATAAGCCAATAGGACATGACGGGTGGGCGTCTTTACCGAGCCTTTGGGCAACGTAAGGGCGTCCGTTTTTTGTGAGTGCTTGAGTTAACAGAGCGCTTACCGTGGCAGTACGCCGCGCATATGGACGCGGGGCACACTGGTTCATGAGAAATAAGGTCTTTCTCGTGGAGGAAGTGGTCTTGTGAACGCTCGAGATATTGCCGTTGCCGCCGTCGCATTGGTGCTTGGTTGCCTTGGCCCTACGGCCGCGCTCATTGCGGGCATGCAGGGGTCATGCGGGGCTGCTCCAATCGTGGTTGGCGCGCTGATCGCAGCCGCACTGCTGGGAAGCGCGGGCGTGGTTCTTTGCCGCGATGACGAGGACGAGGTGCCGGAGTCGCAACGCTAGCGGTCGTGAAGCTGTTTTTTGCCATGGATGAAGAAAGAAACCGCCGCAAGGGGAGTACCCCTTGCGGCGGTTTTGCTATTGGGGCTGTTGGCTGCGGTGCGCTGAGCGCTACCAGCTGGCTTCGATTTCGCGGATGCGCGAATAGAGCCATTCGTTTTGCGGCACTTGGATATCGTGTTTGGCTGCGAGGCGGCAGACGGTGCCCGCGAACTCATCAACCTCGGTTTTGTGCCTTGCGATGCGGTCTTGAGCCATCGAGGGCATACCGGCGGGGTCGATTCCCTCGATGAGATGCACCATCTGCGTCAGGTCTGCCTCGGTCAGCTCAATGCCCTCGGCGTTGGCGACCGCAAGCGTTTCGCGCATGGCGGAAACAAAGCAGCGACGCTGCTCGGAGCCCGGCTCCGTGGCGCTTCCGTAGGTCCCGCCGTAGGCCATGCAGGTCTGGTTGATGCCGTCGTTGAGCATGAGTTTGGCCCACATGCGGTGCGCAATGTCGCTCTCGACGGTATGGGCGATGCCGCAGCGCGTGTAGAGCTCGTCGATGGCGGTAACGGTTACGGGTTCGGTGCCCGCTGCCGCGCCAAAGCGAATTTCGCCCGCATTGGTAAAGGTGAGCGCGCCGTCGAGGAATACGGCGTCCATGCCCTGGCAGATACCCAGAACGGTGTGCTTCCAGCCAAAGCGCTCGGCAATCTTTTGCTCGCTCGTGATGCCGTTGCAAAGGGATGCGATGAGCGTGTCGGGCCCTACGATGTGTTCCATAGTCTTGAGCGCCTGGTCGAGTCCGGTTGTCTTGACCGTGAGGATGACCAGATCGGCTGGTGTCGCCTCGCTGGCGCGGACGGACTTGAGTACGCAGGGCTTGCCGTTGACGGTGAGCGCGTCGTTCGCATGACGCTCAAAACGGGCGTCGTCCATGACGTATTCGACGGCGTCGTTGCCGAGCGCTTGGGCGATCATGCTGCCGTAGAGTAGCCCGACGCCGCCCTTGCCGATAAAGGCGACCTTGTTGATTTGCATATGAATCATCTCCCCATATGAAAGGCGCCCGCGTAAGGGGCGCCTGATGGATTGTATGCTGCCAGGGTGATTGGTGGGTGCGCAGGACGGCTGTTATAAAAAAGAAATGTTTGCCTGGACGCTACGCCGCAGGGCAGACCGCAAAAACGCGCGCGGGGTATCCGACGCCATCGCGGACCTTGGGGAAGGTGCAGAAGATGACAGCGCCTGTGGCGGGAAGCTCGTCCAGATGGTCCATGACCTCGATCTGGTAATGGTCGACCGAGAGGATGTACTGCTCGCCGGGGTAGGGGTAGGCGTCCTCGCGTGTGGTCACGGATGCGGGGTCGGTGTCTGCCGGCTCGTGGCCGATAGCGCCGATGTTGCGCTCTTCTACAAGCCATTTGATGGCGTCGAGGTCCCAGCCGGGGTAGTGGGGCTGGCCGTCCTCGTCCTTGTTTTCGAGGTCGGCGAGCTTGGACCAGTCGGAGCGGAAGGCGACGAAAGCATCCTCGGGAATGCGACCGTGCTCGTTCTCCCAAGCTTTGAGGTCATCGACGGTCAGGATAAAGTCGGGGTTTGCGGCGCACTCCTCGTGCTTGTCGATCACACAGAGCGGATGCATAAACTCGATGGGTTCGATCTCGCCAAGGGAACGGCCGTCAACATGGAAGTGGCGCGGCGCATCGACGTGGGTGCCGTACTGTGAGGCGACCGAATACTGGAAGCAACGCATGGGCGCGAGCATGTCTTTGGGCGTGCCGGGCAGGTAGTCGAAGAGCTTGGTGGACTCAAATGGCTTAAAGCCAAACCAGTGCGGGGTGTCGCACGAGAGCGTGTGGGTGAGGTCGACCCAGCGATAATTGGTGCTTTTGAGCTGGGATGCGAGGTTCCAAAGGTCGAGCGCGGGCATGGGTGACTCCTTTCATCGGGCTTTTTGCTGATGTTAAAGCGGTGCCGTGACAGCTCGATTTCTGCTGCGTTACGATACGTTCTCGATTGCGATTCCATGATGTTTCGGCCGCGTGACCATTGTGTTTCGCCTTGCCGGGGCGCTGACGGCGAAGGGAGGGGCCGTGCAATACCGCGTTGACCCCAAAAGTGGTAACCGAATATCCGCTCTGGGCCTGGGCTGCATGAGATTTCCCGGTGCGCCGGGACATCCGGATGCGAAGACAGCCGATGCCATCATCTCCCGTGCGGTGGAGCAGGGGATTAATTATCTGGATACCGCGTATCTCTATCCTGGTAACGAGGTGTGCGTGGGCGCCTCGCTTGAGCGCTTGGGGCTGCGCGACCGGGTGTTGCTGGCGACTAAGTTGCCGCACGCTTCGTGCAAGTGCGCGGAGGATTTCGACCGGTTCTTCGACGAACAGCTGCGCCGTCTGCGGACCGACCATATCGACTACTACCTTATGCACAACATCACCTCGCCCGCTCAGTGGGAGCGCGTGGTGGCGTTGGGCATCGAGGACTGGATCGCGCGTCAAAAGGCGGCGGGGCGCATTCGCCAGATTGGCTTTTCGTATCACGGCAGTGCGGCGGATTTCCTCACGATGCTTGACGCATATGACTGGGATTTTTGCCAGATCCAGTACAACTACGCTGGAGAGCGGTACCAAGCGGGAACGGCAGGACTCATGGCGGCTGCGGAGCGCGGACTCGCGGTGTTTGTGATGGAGCCGCTGTTGGGCGGGCGTTTAGCGGGCAAGCTGCCGCCGCGGGCCCGTGCTGTGCTCGATAGCGCGAGTGATCCGCATCTGAAGACGCCGGCTGCTTGGGGCCTCTCGTGGGTGTGGAATCATCCGCAGGTGACGATGCTGCTATCGGGTATGACCGATGCCGAACAGGTGGACGAGAACGCGGCGCTGGCCGATCGCGCACTACCGGACTCGATGACGAGCGACCAGCTCGGCACCATCGCACGCGTATTGGAAGAGTTCGAGAAATCGAACCGTGTGCCCTGCACGGGGTGCGGCTACTGCATGCCGTGCCCCAAGGGCATCAACATCCCCGGATGCTTTGCCGCCTACAACGTGAGCTATGCGCACAGCTGGTTTACGGGACTGTCGCAGTACTTTACGGCGAGTGCGGTGCGCACAAGCGAGCCCAAGTTGGTGAGCAATTGCGTCAAGTGCGGCAAATGCGCACGTCACTGTCCGCAGCATATCGATATTCCCGAGCGTCTCGATGACGTGCGTCGACGTTTCCAGCCTGGACCCGTGACGGCCGCGCTTAAAGCCTTTTGCAAAACGCGCCTCTGATGCCCCTTTTATAACTTGCGGTGGAATAGTTCCTGTTTGCGGCAGAATAAGGCACCAACAGGAACTATTTCACCGCAACTGATGAGGGGGAGCTGGAGATGCTGACGATCGGGTGTCACCTGTCCACGACGAAGGGCTATCGGGCGATGGGGGAGACGGCGCTATCCATTGGCGCCAATACCTTTGCATTCTTCACGCGCAACCCGCGCGGCGGCAAGGCGAAAGACCTTGACATGGATGACGTGGCGGCCCTGCGCGAGCTTATGGAACAAAACGATTTTGGTCCGCTCGTGGCTCATGCTCCGTACACCTATAACCCCTGCTCGGCCAAAGAGCGGGCGCGCGAGTTTGCCCTGGAGGCCATGGCAGAGGATCTGCGACGCATGGAAGCGCTGCCCGGCAACTACTACAACTTCCATCCCGGTTCGCATGTGGGGCAGGGGATAGATGCCGGCATTCAAATGATCGTCGACACCCTGTGCCAGGTGATGTTTGAGGGCCAGCAGACGACGGTGCTGCTCGAGACCATGGCCGGCAAGGGTACCGAGGTGGGCCGCAGCTTTGAGGAGCTGGCGCTCATCATCGAGGGCGTTACAGACAAGCGCCCTGAGCTGTCGGCCAAGCTGGGCGTATGTCTGGACACCTGTCATGTGAGCGATGCCGGCTACGACATCATCCATGATCTGGACGGCGTGCTCGACGAGTTCAATCGCGTGGTGGGTATCGAGCGCCTGCGCGCCGTGCATATCAATGACTCCAAGAATCCCTGCGGAGCCCATAAAGATCGTCACGAGTGCATCGGTAAGGGCTACCTGGGTAGTGAAGAGTTTGGCGGCGGTATGCAGGTTATGCAGAATATTGTATCGAATGGCCGTTTGCGTGCATTGCCGTTTATTTTGGAGACGCCGAACGAACTTACAGGTTATGAGGCTGAAATTAAACTTTTAAGATCATTGCAGCAGTAATGACTGTCATAAAGTGGAGTGCTCCATTCACGTTATGGGTTTGTTTCAATCAGTTTTCTGATTGCAGATTCGCAATTCCGGGTGCATAATAACCAACAGTTTTTGCAGACCTCTGAATCAAACGGGGTCACCGGAAGGAGACTGATTATGAAGCCACGGGTGCTATGGCACTCGCCCTTGCTCTGACGGGCTGCGGCTCGTCCAACGCCACCTCTGGTTCCGATGCCGGTTCCAGCAGCTCTGACAACGCGAAGGTCGAGAAGGTCGACGGCTCCAAGGAATATGCGCTCGTCAAGGACGGCGCCCTGACCGTCGGCACCTCTGCCGAGTATGCGCCGTTTGAGTACAAGGATGACAACGGCGACTACCAGGGCTTTGACCTTGAGCTTATCAAAGCTATCGGCGACAAGCTGGGCCTGGATGTCGAGTACGTCAACAATGACTTTGACACGCTGGTCCCCGGCGTTGCTTCGGGCGCCAAGTACGACGTCGCCATTGCGGCTATCACCGACACGCCCGAGCGTGAGAAGGAGGTCGCTTTCTCCGACTCCTACTATATGGATGACCAGGCTATCGTGACCAAGGTCGATAATGCCGACATCACGGCCGACAACTACAGCGAGAAGCTCAACAACGCCGACGCCACCATCATCGTCCAGTCCGGTTCGACCGCCGAGTCCTTTGCCCAGGAGAATTTCCCCAAGGCTAAGATTGTTCCCTACAAGGACGCCACCGAGTGCTTCAGCGCCCTGCAGTCCGACAAGGGTGACGCCGTGGTCACCAACCGCTCCGTTGCGAGCCAGCTGACCGCCGAGCAGTTCAACACCTGCCATACGGTTAAGCAGGTCAGCACCGGCGAGGAGTACGCTATCGCCATCAACCAGGGCAACACCAAGCTCAAGGACGACATCAACCAGGCCATCAAGGACCTGACCGACGACGGTACCGTTGACGCCCTCATGGCTAAGTACAACATCAAGTAAAATAGTCACTTGATTGCACGCGGGCCCTTTCCGTTTTGGCGGAGAGGGCTTTTGCGTTTCTTGAACGGGCGTCGTCCCGTCCCGTAATGTCGGCAACTGATACGTTAGGAGCTACCTTGTCTCGATTGAACGAAGGGGCCATGGGTCGGCGTTCCCCGCTGCCCTCGATGCTCCAAAAGCTAGCCTGCGCCCTGGCTGTGGCGTTCGCTTTGGCGTGCGCGGGGACAGCCGTGCCTTCGACCGCCCAGGCGCTCGAGACCGCAAAGATCACCGCGCGTCCCAATACCGGTTCGGGCAGCGCCGTGGTCGGCGGTACCGAGACGCGCATTACCTGGGAGGTCCAGGCCGATGCCGATGAGGAACTGAGTGGGCTTTCGCTGACGTTTGCCGACGGCACGACGTTTGGTGCCGATGACACACGCCTGACGATGCTCTCGGGCGAGGACCTCATGGACCGTACGCCCATGAAGCCCGCGTGCAAGGTGGACGGTCAGACGCTCAAAATCGACTTTGGCGAGACGGCGCCGGCTGGCGGCTATTTTCGCGTCGAGGTCTACGGCGTGACCTTCCCCGTCGAGGGTGGCGACGAGGCCTTTAGCGGAACCTACACCTTGGCTGACGGCTCGACCAAGAAGATCTCCAAGATTCCGTCGGTGGAGATCAAGGGCGTGACGGCATTCGATAACTTCCTGGCCGACCTCAAGGAGCAGCCGTGGGTCGAGGCATGGAATTCCAACATGTTCCTCCGCCTGTTCTTGAACCCGGTCATTTTGGTCCAGAGCCTGCCGATCGTCTTTAAGGGCTTCCTTATGTCGCTCTCGATCGTGCTCGTGGCATTTCCGTTGGCTATTCCCTTTGGCTTTGCGCTATCGCTCATGCGCATCTCCAAGTCACGCATCCTGCGTTGCCTTGCCGGCATCTATGTGAATATCATCCGCGGCACGCCGGCGTTCCTGCAGATCTACATTGCGTTCTTTGGCTTGCCGCTTGCCGGCGTCAAGGTGGACGACTACGTCTTGGGCGTTATCGTCATGGCCATGAACTCGTCTGCGTACCTGTGTGAGATCTTCCGTGCCGGTATTCAGTCGATCCCCAAGGGCCAAAACGAGGCTGCTCGCTCGCTGGGCATGAATGCCTTCCAGACGCTGCTCTACGTCATGATTCCGCAGACGTTCCGCAATGTCCTGCCTACGCTGACCAGCGAGTTCATCCTGCTCTACAAGGATACGTCGCTGCTCGCCGCCGTTGGCGTGGTCGAGATCGTCATGAATGCCCGCACCATCGTGGCAACGACGGGCTCCATTACGCCGTATGTGGTTGCCGCCCTGTTCTATCTGGTCATTACCCTGCCGCTTGCGCGCTTGGTGAGCGGTCTTGAGGCGAGGCTTCTGGGGACGGCCGAAACCAAAAAGAAGCGTCCCACCAAGAGTGCCGGACAGGTTGTCGCGACGCCCGCCGATCACATCGCCGGTCTGTAAGGAGGTCCTATCATGAGCGAAACCAATAACTCGAACGAGGTCGTCGTCAGCATCAAGAACCTCCAGAAGGCCTTTGGCGATAACGTGGTCCTGCGCGACATCGATCTGGATGTGCACAAGGGTGAGGTCGTCGTAGTCCTGGGTCCTTCGGGCTCGGGCAAGTCGACGATGCTTCGCTGCATCAATCGTCTGGAGCATCCCACGAGCGGCTCGATTGTCGTTGAGGGCGTGGATGTGTGCGCCAAGGGTGTCGACCTCAACAAAGTGCGCACGCACCTGGGCATGGTGTTTCAGCAGTTCAATTTGTTCCCGCACCTGTCAGTCAAAAAGAACGTCATGCTCGCACAGCAAAAGGTGCTCAAGCGCAGCAAGGAAGAGGCCGAGAAGATTGCCATCGAGGAGCTGACCAAGGTCGGCCTGGCCGAGCGCATCGATTTTATGCCGAGTCAGCTTTCGGGCGGCCAGCAGCAGCGCGTTGCCATCGCCCGCGCCTTGTCGATGAATCCGCACGTGATGCTCTTTGACGAGGCCACGTCGGCGCTTGACCCCGAGCTTGTCCGCGACGTGTTGGGGGTCATGCGCGACCTGGCACGTGACGGTATGACCATGATCGTGGTGACACACGAGATGGGCTTTGCCCGCGACGTCGCCGACCGCGTTGTCTTTATGGACGGCGGCGTTATCGTGGAGGAGGGCACGCCGAGCGAGGTTTTCGACCATCCCAAGAGCGAACGCACCAAGGCGTTCTTGGGCAATATCTCGTAGCGGCTCATCGAGGTTGTCGATATAACAAACGGGGACCGGATAGTATCCGGCCCCCGTTTTTGTTTGGGCATGAGCGACTGTTGTTATGCGGTACTCGGCTGTCAGTTGCCTTGCGGCTTTCTGACGGCTTCGTTAGGCCAGCTCCGCTCCCAGGGCCCTGCAGGCCGCTTCGCCCTCATCATCGGGGGCGTCGTAGCAGATGACGGAATCGACGACGTTAACACCCGCCTCGTCGGCGTCCGCCTTCCAGTTGTCCATCCATTCGCCCTCGGCCCACGAATAGGAGCCAAAGAGGACGACCTTCTTGTCGCCGAGAGTCTCCTTGACCTCGTCCCACATCGGCTGGAACTCATCGTACTCGAGTTCCTCGGAGCCCATGGCGGGGCAGCCGAAGGCGAAGGCGTCGTAGTCGGCGGCCCTGTCGGCAGAGAAGTCGGCGCAGGGGATGACCTCAGTCTCGGCACCCGCGGACGTGGCGCCTTCGGCGACGAGGTTTGCCATGGCCTCGGTATTGCCCGTGCCGCTCCAATAGACGACAGCGATCTTGCTCATGTTTTGTCCTTTCGGTTGTGCGGCGCAGGCCGCGGCTTGTACGTTCTATCGGGTTGCCTGGGCAAGTTGCGCCAGGCTGCAGCCCTGCTGATAGACAAAGGTGAAGTATTGGGTGCAGGCACGGTAGGCATCAAACGTCGCAAGCGCCTGCTCGACATTTTCGTAGACCTTCCAGGCCCCAAAGACCTTGTAGTTCTCGCCGCGCTGGACGATAAACTCGTGCACGTCGTCGTAGGGATATCCAAGGAAGTAGCCTATTTCGTGCGGAAACTCGCAGGTGTAGTCTTTGCTGCAGCTAGCTTGCTGGGGTAGTGCGCATCGAGTCTGGCTACAGGCGCATTCCGCGACGTTATTGCTCGCGAGCGTGATGCGTGATGCCAAATGCACAAGGCATGCCGAAAGGTCTCTCGTGTCGTAGCCTGCCGAGGCGAGCGCCGTTTGGGCGCGAGAGTCTGCGAAATAGGTGGTGAGGCTTTTGGCCCGGTACACGTACACGAGCGCTCCGCAGGGCCGCCAGACCAAAACACTCAGGCGGATGCCGAGCGGGTCAAGCTCGCGATTGCACTGGGCGATAACGTTGAGCAGGCGTGCTCGGCGTTCTGCGATGGTTTCGGTTGCGGTCGAGCCGTCCCCGTGGGCGTAGGTGCCTGGATAGGTAAAGAGCGATGCCGGCTTGATGCCCGCGAGCGTGGGAGAGCAGTTGCGCACGACCGCTGCCTGAAACGTTGGAATGTCTATGGTTCGAGTCACGGCGCTCCTTACGGATCAAAACTGTTAGCCTAGGAAAACTTATACACGAAAGTAAGCCTTGGTCAACAAAAAAGTTTGAAGAGGGAAACTAATTGACCGAACGGACATGATTTTGGGTTAAGATGGGGACACCCCATGGGGGTATAGGTATAAGTATTTGGAGGAAGGGGAGCGTATGGAAGATCTGCTTAACCCCGCGAATATCATCGTGCTGGCCGTAATTGCCGTTGGCATGTTCTTTGGACTGCGGCGTATTGTCGTTTCGACACACGGAAAGAGTTGCTGCAGCGATGGCACGAGCAACAAGAAGACTAAGAGAGTTGCGGTGGCCGACACCGACGAGTCCCACTACCCCTATCGTGAGGAGCTACTTATCGGCGGCATGAGCTGCGACGGCTGCGCTCAGAATGTGACGAATGCCCTCAATACGCTTGATGGCGTGTGGGCAACGGTAACGTATGCGGACCACACGGCACGCGTACGCTCGAAGCGCCCGGTTGATCGCGACACACTCGAGACGGCGGTGAGGGGTGCGGGCTATTACGTTATGAAAATGTAGGCGTTGCCCTCTCCGGTGGGTACCAGCCTCCTGCCCATTGTGACTATCGGCATCCAAAAATTTGCGCAAAAATAACCTTTAGATGCGGCAAAAGTGGAGTTTGGTGACGGTTTGCGCGGAATTCGCTACCAATCGAGCATCTATGAACCCGTCCAAAAAATTACAGGTGTATATTTATACACTGATTATTGCTGTGCTCAGATTGCAATTAACCGTGGACAGAAATGAAGAATGCTAAAACTGGGCTTTAGGACAGGGGAGGCTATAACCTTATGAGACGAGTGGGAACACTTGGCTTGGTGGCAGCGCTTGCCGCTATCTTGGTATCGCCGCTGCCGGCGCACGCCGAAGACGCATCGGGTGCCGTTACCTACAATGCGGGAAATGGGTATTCCTTTGAGAAGCTCTCGCATCCTACGGTAGGAACGTCGCAGCCGGATGGCATCGTCGACTACCAGGGTAACGGTGCCGTTGCCGTTCCGGGCGCCGATGGTAATACGGCCAACAACGAAGGCGATCGCGGCCAGAGCTACACTTGGGCGGCTGCGAGCTATGGTGACTGGCTTTATGTGGGCACCTGCTATGCGGCGATGGGCAACACGCTGACGCTCATGAACAGCACGCTGGGCGATTCCTTTGATGTCGAAACCATGCGCCTGACGCTGGAGGCCATGTTTAACGGTACCTTCTTCTATGGACAGCAGAAGGAGGACGGCACGGCCGACAAGGACAGCGGCGGCATCTTGGTCAAGATCAATACCAAGACCGGTGAGACCAAGCTGCTACTCTCTGAATCGCTCAACGGCGTCGCTCCTTTGTTCCGCAATGCCGTGAGCTATAAGGGTAAGCTCTATTTCTGCGGCAGCGTCAGGACCAATGGCGGCAAAGGCGGCCTGCCTGCTGTATACGAGATCGATCCTAAGACGGATGAGTACAAAGTTGTCTATCAGGGCCTTTCGAGCATGCAGGATTACGGTGCTGCCTACAAGCAGGGCATTTCTACCGGTATCCGCGGCATGTGCGTCCATGATGGCCAGCTCGTCATCAGTAATGTGGGTAAAGACGCGAACGGTAATTTTGTGTCGACAATCCTGACGTCGTCTGACCCCTCGAAGGGCCAGGACAGCTTCACCGAGATTGCCAACTCGGAGACGCTGTTTGGCTATCCGGCGATTCGCTATAAGGACAGCATCTACGGCGGCGCCATTTGGGATATGGTCTCGTACAATGGCCATCTCTATGCGACCATCTGCACCGGTACGCCCGAGAACGCTCCCGATGATAATTCCATGCAGTCGTTTGCCATGGTCCGTGGCGACAAGAATGCCGACGGCAGCTATTCGTGGACTCCCATTGTCGGCGATCAGAAGACGGACGGTGCAAAGTACTGCTTTGGCATCGATCCTGCCCGTACCCGTTCTGGCGCTGCCAACCTCATCGTCTACAACGACTACCTCTATATCGGTGAATACAACGACGAGGAGATTGCCCTCGAGCGCATCCTGTTCAACAAATCCAACACCGAAGAGGGCGGTAAGAGCAGCATGGGCGGCGTTGACTGCTCGTTTGTGAATGCCAATCTTGAGCAGTCGGTTAACATCTATCGCATGGACAAGGACGAGAACATGGAGCTCGTCGTTGGCGATCGCACCGACATGTTCCCCGAGGGCGGTATTTCCGGCCTGACTTCGGGCTTTGGCCGAAACGAGAACCAGTACATTTGGCGCATGCAGAAGTTCGACGGCAAGCTGTATATCGGTACCTTTGATACCGCGAGCCTGCTTGAGCCGATCGGCCAGTTCTCCAATGGCGACATTATCGATATGACGCCCGAGGAGTGGGACTCTCAGGTTCAGCGCCTTAGGGACCTGCTCGATCACCTGCTCGACAAGAAATCGCCTGACGACCCCATCGTTCCCGTGAACACGCTTGCGGACGATGATTCAAACGAGGCCGTCGAGGTCGATGATTCGAACGAAGCTGCCGAGGTTGATGATTCAAACAAGGCCGTCGATGTCGATGACGAGAAGACCGAGGTTGCTAAGGGCTTTGGCGATCTGAGCGATGCGCTGGAGGATGCCGCGGGCGGTCTTTGCGATCAGGCCGCGACGATGTCCCAGGACTTTGAGGACGACGCCGCTTATGTCCAGAAGATCGATGGCGAGATCGCGTACTTCAAGTCCTTTGCCGACCAGTATCAGGACATGCTCGATAGCTATGAGAGCCTTAAGCAGCAGTACGAGGATGCCTATGGCACCGAGCTGCCGAGCGATATTCAGGATGCGCTCGATAAGCTGCTGAGCGAGGAGAACCTCAAGAAGTTGCAGAGTGTCCTTACGTGCATGTGTTACCTGCGCGATGCCGAGCGCGGCTTTGATATGTATGTGACCGAGGACGGCGTGAACTTTACGACGCTGACGACTAATGGCTTTAACGATCCGTATAACCACGGTCTGCGCACCTTTGCGGTGACCAACCAGGGTCTGTGCCTTGGTACCGCCAACCCGTTC
>CAVHBE010000138.1:4036-5904 GCA_963634045.1 Methanobrevibacter smithii | reverse complement strand
GTCGCGGTCTTGGGCGCCAGGTCAATGAGCGCCTCGATGGCGCCGCCGGTCTTGGATTTGCTGCGTGTCTCGAGGTATTTGCCCACGGTGACGAGCGACAGGATCGTGCCCGCACTCTCAAAATACAGGTTGTCCATGCCCGTCATCATGGCCTCGTGGACCTGGCCCGCGGCCAGCTGGTCGGCCATGATAAACATGGCGTAGAGTGACCAGGCAATGGACGCGGTGGCGCCGACGGCGATGAGGGCGTCCATGGTGGGCGCGCCGTGCGCGAGCGATTTAAACCCGTTGATAAAGTACGCGTCGTTGACGTAGACGATGGGGATGAGCAGGACGAGCTCGGTGAGCGCGAGCGTCATGCTGTGGGTATGGTCGGTGAAGACACCGGGCAGCGGCCAGCCAAGCATGTGCCCCATGCCTATGTAGAACAGCGGGATGAGGAAGATGATCGAGATGATGAGGCGGGTGCGCATGGCGGAGGCGGCGGCCTCCAGCTTTTTGGTCGGCGACTCCATATGGGCTGCGCCAGACCTGGTCTGCGAGCTGCCGCTTTGGACAGCGTCGGTGCCCGTGCTGATGGGCGAGGCCGAGTAGCCCGCGCGATCGACAGCGGTGCAGATATCGTCGGGGGTGACTTGCGCGGGGTCATAGTCGACCATCATGGAACCGGCGAGCAGGTTGACCGCGACGCTTTGGACGCCGTCGAGTTTGCTCACGGCGCGATCCACATGCGCTTGGCACGCGGCGCACGTCATACCGCCCACGTCGAACTTATCTTGAGCCATGGCTTCTCCTTTCTGTAGTTCGGTGTTGGAATTGTTAACCTGCCGATACTATACACCCATACCCCCTGGGGGTGTCCAGTACAGAAATAATATATGAGATTTCGTTACAGATGAGGATGGATGGTTGGCCGATGGACCGTCCCAACCAATCATCTCAACCTGTAACATCTAGCAGGGAAAATGACCTCTAACTGTTACAGATCGAGACAATTGCCGGGGAGGGGTCCCGTCACGGCAAGACGCCCGCTCTCTAGATACAGAATCCGGGGATCACACAGGTTCGTTTGTTTGGCTTGTCCGCAGGCGTTGCGTACGTAAAGGCGTCGCCGTCGTGGCCCACACGGTTTATGTAGAGCGTGCCTTCGGTCTCCGATGAGTCGGGGCTCACCGTGCGCTCCCACCAGCAGGTGTCCTTGCCCTTCCACTGGCGGACCATCGTCTCGTTCGTGGAATACGGGCTCACCTTGAGCTCGCGGAACAGCTGGTACTCCTTGCCTTCGCCGTTGTAGATGTCTGCCAGGTACTGAAAGCCCTCGGCAAACGACTCGGGCGGCTGCACTCCGCACAGCTCGACCATGGCGGGCAGCCAAAGGGTCGCGGGCAGCTCGCTCAGACACGATGCGCTCCTGGCGGCGCCAACGTTATTCGAGATCTTTTTGACAGATTTGATGAGTGCGCGCAACTCGTTGGGCAGCAGCTTAAGGCCGTCGCCGTTGAGCCATTCCCGCAGCTCGCAATCTGCCCAGCCGGCGCTCGGCGGTTCAGCCGCAGCGTTGCGCTCGGCAATACCCGCGTCGAACATAAACGTCAGCCCGGCCTTGCCCGTACCGTCTAGAAGCTCGTCGTGGCGGATGCCCACGAGCTGCGCGCCGACGTGCAGCCCATTGGTGAGCTTCACGCGCTTAGTGCATGGATAGGGGATATGCCCGTTGTCATCGAGCAGATGATAGCGCTTGGCAATCTCGCGTGCCTCGCTACGGGTCTCGGCGGCCTTAATCTTGAGCGAAATCTCCTGCAGCTGATCCCAGGTGTAGTCGTCAAGTGAACCGCGGATGCCGTCCAGGTAGTCGGGGATGCCAAAGC
>CAVHBE010000138.1:0-4026 GCA_963634045.1 Methanobrevibacter smithii | reverse complement strand
GACAACGCCACCGATAATAAAGCGGCGGCGGGTCATGGCATCGTGCCGGGCCTGCTCCAGGATCTCTCGCGCGCGCTTGCCGGCGACGTCGACCTTAAGGTGCGTGCCAGAATCGATATCAATCGCGGCCTCGTCTCCTGCGCCTTCGCGGCCCTCGGATTCGGCATCGGTGAGGTATGCCGAGAGCACCTCGAGCATCTGCTGCTCGGTGGGACGATCGCACTGCTCGACTGAGATGCCTTTCATGATGATCTGGACGAGCGCTTCATCGTCCTTGCAGCGCGGCTCGA
The DNA here is from genome assembly GCA_963634045.1 of Methanobrevibacter smithii. Lineage (GTDB taxonomy): Bacteria > Actinomycetota > Coriobacteriia > Coriobacteriales > Coriobacteriaceae > Collinsella. Next base: position 3,736 of record CAVHBE010000138.1, on the reverse strand, counting down.
GCGGCGCCGGCTTGGTCTTGGTCTTTATGAGGTAGAACGAGCCGGTTGCCGCGGCACCCGTCGACTCGACATCGAACGGTTTGCGACCGCTGTAGAGCTGGTACAGAATGCTCGAAAGCGCGTAGACATCGATTGCCGGCGAACGGCGAAGGGCCGCGATGCCTTCGATATCCTGCGTGAGCATCTCGGGCGCGGCGTATGCGGGCGTGGCAAAGCGCCAGATGTCGGCGCGCCGGGTGATCGTGTCGTCGCCGAGAGCCATGGTCGCGGAGCCCATGTCGATGAGGCAGGGGTCAAAGGAGCAATCGGCAATCTGCTGCTCGAGCGTTCGGCTGGTGGTGCGGAACATGATATTGGCAGGCGACAGGTCGCGATGGATGACCGGATTCACGAGGCCTTGGGTCATCAAGAGCGCACGAAGCACGGCATTTCCGACGGCGGCGACCATCTGGGTGGTCAGCCCGCCCGAGGCGTCGTGCGGAAGCAGGGGCAGCGCCTGCTTGAGCGAGATGCCCTCGACCCACTCCATGAGGATGAGCGGGTCATCCTCACACGAGCCGTAGCCATAGACGCGCGGAAATCCGCGCAGGTGCGAGACGGTACACAGATGACGGTACTCCTCGAACAGCGCAGCGGTGTTGGCCAGGTGCGCGGCCGATTGCTCGGCGGAGCGGTCGGGGGCTTGGCCGGAAAGGATAGCGTTGTCCTTGAGTAGCTTGACGGCAAAGACCTCGCCGCTCGTGTTGGTCGCGCGCAGCACGTGTCCGATGTTGCCGTTGTTGCGGTGGGCCGTCTGGAGAATAAGCGTCATAAACCGACGTTTGGCGTCGTCCTCGGCGCTGGGGTCGACCGCCACGGCGGTATCGAACGTATCGAGACGGATGAGTTTGTCGCCATAGGCGCTATCGGTAGTATCCATGGCGTTCCTTTGTCTGGCATGGGTTGCCGCACGTATACGCGAGCAGTGCGGATATCGGTAAAGTACCATGATAGCCGCACTGCCCGCGTATACCGCTGTGCATTGTCGTTTACGACGCAGAAGGTAGAAGACGAAAGACGGACGGCGACCGTCTTTCGATCGCCGTCCGCGCTAGTCCACAATGACAAGGAATGTCGTGTAGAGACCCAGATGGAGCCTGTCGCTGTTGGCGATTTCCACGGGGGGATAGACTTTGCCGGGCTCGCGTTGGTCGCGCGGCGGCTCAATCACAATATCGCCGTCGCCCGCGCCCGATTCGAGCACTGTGCCGTTGGTCGATCCAAGGCCCTGGGCGTACCAGTGCCCACCCTCGAGCCAAATGCGAAGATGCTCGCGCGATGCGTCGGCGCCCACATCGGTGATGCTGGGCGAGGTTTTGGGCAAAGAACCAATCACGGTGCCGCGCGGATCGCGTGTGAGGGGATGGATTTGCATGTTGGCGCAGTTGTCGGCATGGGTTCTGAGCAGACCGAGGTTGGGGGCGACGGTGCGCGGCTGCTCCAGGCTGCTCATAAAGCCACGTCCGACGGTAGTTTCGGTGGTGCCAAAGTGCCCGCCCGTCTTGCTGTCGCAAAAGCGCTCGACGGTGGCCACGCCCTGAACGGGATCGGCGAGCGCCCCCGTTGCTACAAAGAGCATCAAGAAGAGCGTGCTTTTCTCACGCACGGCATTGCCGTCAAAGATGTCGATGCGATTGAGGGCATTTGCATATAGGCGGCTGTCCAGTTTGTAGCTGGCGAGAGCCGACATCATTTCGTTGGCGGCCGGACCGCGATAGTGCTCGGCGATTGCCCGATAGGCGGACTCGCCGCCGCCGAGCTTGCTGCAGATTGCCGAGGAAAGGTTGAGCGTGGTGACGGTAAAGTCGCTGTAGATGGAGGGCGCGCACTGGTCAGGCTTGCGATGGACGATGTAACGGGTGAGATACGAGCGGTTGGAAGAGCATTTCTCGAGCAGGGTACTGCCGAGATAAGAGTTTCCATTGATGAGCATTCGGGCGATCTCGAGATGTTTAAGACCGCCGAACGAGCGAATATCGTTATAGAGGACCGAGCAAGGCGTCTCTGCTGCCACGGATACCTCCTTTGATTGCTTCCTAGCCAATATGGCGATAGGAATTAATGGCTCCCAGTGGGCGATGTATTAAATGGCTGCGCAATATATAGTGTAACCAAAGCAACATTATAGGCCACATGTTCGAAATTGCAGGAAGAGCGAGAGATTTGGTTTGGACTGGACGGAAATCCCCCTCTGTCTTGATCTATAACAATTAGGGCCGATTTTACTCGGTAACTGTTACAGATTGAGACAATCAGCCAGGCCCGCCCCGTCCGCCTCGTCATCTGTGGTTTACGTGGGGGCATACGGAGTGCGGGTATACTAACCGGCGGCGAATCTGCTCCATCGCTTAGAGCTGCTGCGTCTGGACGGCGCGTGATAGGGCTGCCAAAGCGATCGCCAGCGTGCTGAGCAACGTCCTCTCTGTGCGCACCCGTTTTTGTATGTATTAGCGCACTACCAAGCACGCCCGCGCGGCCGCATGCCGCGCCCATTGCGCGTGCAGATAAGGAACAACAACATATGCGTAATTCTGTATCTGACGTCACGGACGCCGAGATTCTGGACGAGACCCGCGAGGCCATGACCCAGGCTGCCTTCGATGCTGCCGACGAGGCCAGCGCCGCCGAGACCGTCGAGTCCGCGACCGAGAACCTGCCCGCCTTTGACGAGCTGGGACTTTCGGACGAGATGCTTCGTGCTATCGAGAACCTGGGCTACACGGCGCCGACGCCCGTGCAGGCCGGCTCGATCCCCGTAGTGCTCGAGGGCCGCGACCTGCTTGCCGCCGCTCAGACCGGCACCGGCAAGACGGCCGCCTTCTTGCTGCCGACTATGAACAACCTGGAGCACATCGCTCCGCCTAAGCCCGTGCGCGAGCGTGGCGGTCGCAATCGCCGTCGCGGCGCTAAAAAGCCCGAGGGCAACGGCCGTGGCCCCGTGATGCTCGTCATCACCCCCACGCGCGAGCTTGCCCAGCAGATCGACGAGGTCGCGAGCAAAATCGCCGACGTCACCGGTCATGTTGCCGTGACCGTCGTGGGCGGCGTGAGCTACAAGCCGCAGACCGCGGCACTTAAGTACGGCTGCGACATCCTGGTCGCAACGCCGGGCCGTTTGGTCGATCTGATCGAGCAGGGTGCCTGCCACCTGGGCGAGGTCAAAGTGCTGGTGCTCGACGAGGCCGACCGCATGCTCGACATGGGCTTTTTGCCCGCCGTCCGCCGCATCGTGCGCGAGACGCCGGCCGAGCGTCAGACGCTGCTGTTCTCGGCGACGCTCGACGAGGAGGCCGTGGGCGAGATCACCGACCTGGTGAGCGACCCGGCACGCGTGGAGATCGCGCCCGCTACGTCGACCGCCGATACCGTCGACCAGTTTGTGTTCCCGGTGTCCATCGAGGCCAAGAACAACCTGCTGCCCGAGTTCCTCAAGAAGGAGGGCCCGGAGCGCACTATCGTCTTTATGCGCACCAAGCACCGCGCCGACAGTTGCTGCCGTCGTCTGGAGCGCAAGGGCATCAAGGCCGCCGCGATTCACGGCAACCGCAGCCAGGCCCAGCGCGAGCGCGCGCTTTCTGCCTTCCGCGACGGCACCGTCGACGTGCTGGTGGCAACCGATGTTCTCGCCCGCGGCATCGACATCAGCGACGTGCGCTACGTCGTGAACTTTGACGTGCCGGCCGAGCCGACCGACTAC
>CAVHBE010000137.1:0-2357 GCA_963634045.1 Methanobrevibacter smithii | reverse complement strand
TGTCTACGGTGCCGGTAAAACCGCTGAGCAGATTGCCGCCATTATCGAAGCGCTGCGCGATGCCGGCCAGGAGCGCATCCTGGTCACGCGCTTGGATGCCGAAAAAGCCGCGCGCACCGCTGAGCTTCTCGTCAACGACATCGACCTGGGATATGTCCCGGACGCACAGCTCGCCCTCGTGGGCGGCAAGCCCTCCCCTACCGGCAACGGACGCATCGTCGTCGCCTGCGCCGGCACGAGCGACCTGCCCGTCGCCGAGGAAGCCGCATTGACAGCCGAGTTCTATGGCAACGAGGTCGACCGCCTCTACGACGTAGGCGTCGCCGGCCTGCACCGCCTGCTCGCGCATGCCGAGGAACTTGCTCAGGCACAGGTGGTCATCGCCATCGCCGGCATGGAGGGCGCACTGGCGAGCGTCGTCGGCGGTCTGGTGAGCTGCCCGGTCATCGCCGTTCCCACCAGCGTGGGCTACGGCGCGAGCTTCGGCGGCGTAGCCGCGCTGCTCGCCATGCTCAACTCCTGCGCCAGCGGCGTTTCGGTCGTCAATATCGACAACGGCTTTGGTGCCGCCTACCAGGCAAGTCTTATCAATCATCTGAGCGCCGGCACACCCTGCGCCCGTTAAGGAGCATCCCATGTCCAACCATCAGCACACGCTTATCATCGACGGCACCTCGGGCATCAGCGGCGACATGACCGTCGCGGCCCTGCTCGACCTGGGCGCCAGCGAGGAACACCTACGCGAACAGCTCGCCACGCTTCCGGTCGGCGGCTTTGAGATTGCCGTTACGCGCGTAAACAAGCACGGCATCGACGCCTGCGATTTCGACGTCCAGCTTGCAGAGGAGCTCGAGAACCACGATCACGATATGGCCTGGCTCTACGGCAACGAAGCAGCTGCCGAGCATATGCACGAGCACGAGCACCACCATCATGGCCATGGCGAGCACGAACACGAGCACTGCCACGAGCATGGCCATGAGGGCAACGGTCATGGCCATGAGGACCATCATCACGCCCATCACCATCACCACCGTTCTTTGGCGGACGTCACCGCCATCATCGATGGCTCGCAGCTAAGCGATGGTGCCAAGCGTCGTGCCCTCGCCATTTTTTCCGCACTCGCTGATGCCGAGGCAAAGGCTCACGGCAAAACGCCCGAAACCGTCATGTTCCACGAGGTGGGCGCCGTCGACTCCATCGTCGACGTCTGCTCTGTCGCCATCTGCCTCGATGACCTGGGTATTGAGGGCATCGTTGTCGAGTCGCTCTCCGAGGGCCACGGAACCATCCACTGTGCCCACGGCCTTATGCCCATTCCCGTCCCCGCTGTCGTCAACCTGTGCCAGGCGGGCAATATCGCCCTCATGCCTGCACCAGTCGCTGGCGAGCTCGTGACGCCCACGGGCGCCGCCATCGTCACCGCGCTGCGTACGTCCGACCAACTGCCCTCACGCTACCACATCGAAGCCGTCGGCTACGGCGCCGGCAAGCGCCCCTACGAGGGTTGCTCCGGCACGCTCCGCTGTCTGCTCGTTCACGTGGATGCATAGCCATGGATGCCCGCAAAGAAAAAAGCCGCGCCGCCATCGTTGCGGCGTTCTCCGAGCTGCTACGCGAAGAGGACTACGGCAAGATTACCGTCGGCGACATCATCGCGCGCGCTCACGTAGGCCGTGCGACATTCTACGGTCTCTTTAAGAGCAAAGACGACCTACTGTCCGAGCTCGTGAGCGACATCTGCACCCACGCCCTCGACGACGATGGCACACCGCTCGACGACCCACTCGTGCAGGTCGAGCATATCCTTAACAACCTCTGGGAGCGCCGTCAGGGCGTTCGAGCCCTCGTAGCCGGCGCCGGATCCCGCGTCTTCGCCGACTGTCTCCGCAAGACCATCATGTCGCGCGCAGCCGAAACCGTCCCCGCCAACCCCACAGGCCCCGCCGGCACCATGGACCGAAGCTTCTTACTACACCACATAGCCTCAAGCTTCGTAGGAATGGTCCAATGGTGGGCCTGGCATAACTTCCAAGCAGACAAAGCCGACGTAGCCAAAGACTACCTCTCGGCCATAAAGCCCCTCTTCAGCTAAGCAAGAACATCATCCCAAAGCATCGCCCCAACCCAGGGCGCCACGCATCCCAAAGTGTCACTCGCGCTTCACCGCCCCCAACAGCAACAAGCCCCTCCCATCCAAATCCAAATTCAGATTTATATGTTGGGTTGCTTGCTCGAGTGCAGCAAAGACCCCGCAGCTGGCCGCATGGGGTAACTTCCCAGCGCATTCCGCACTGATATTTTCTGTATTGAAGACGTCGATGATGCACCCGTATACCATTGACGTCGACACCATC
>CAVHBE010000136.1:3043-4997 GCA_963634045.1 Methanobrevibacter smithii | reverse complement strand
GCATATGGTCGTCTCGCAGCTCTCCAGAACGGGGCTTTCCAACGCTTTGATGGCGCCCAGCCAGGCGGTGGTCGGCAAGCTCGGATTCAAGGCGTCCGCCACAATCGTCAACGGCCTGCGCGCCCTTACGGGCAAGACCGCCATCAGCGGGGCGGCCGCCTCCAAGCAGCTTGCGAAGATGCTAAGGGGCAATGCCGTCTCGGCAGCGGTGACTCTCGCCGTGTTCTCGGTCCCCGAGACCTACAAGCTCTTCCAGGGCAAGGCAAGTGGCGCCCAGTACGCCCAGAACATGGCATGCCTAGCCACCTCGGTCGCCGGGGGAATCGCCGGCGCCACCGCGGCAGGAATCGCGGCGGCTAAGGTCGGTGCCGTGGCCGGCACGGCGGTGTCGCCCGGCGTGGGGACCATCGTCGGCCTCGCGGGCGGCATGGTCGGCGGAACGGTCGGCACAGTGGCCGCGGGCGTAGTCGGCGGGATACTGTTCGAGGGCGACAGCGCGTCTTTTGGGCGGTACTTCAACGCCACGGTGTCGTGCATGGCGGTCGAGTACCTGCTCGACGGACGCGAGATGGACGAGCTGCTTGCCGTCCTAGACGGCGTAAAGCCGGAAGAGTTCAAGGCGCTGATGGAGGAAACGCTCCCATCGCAGTTCCAAGAGGCGAAGGTCCGGGCGTTCCTTGTCCCGATGTTCGATGAGATCGTGTCGCGCAGAGAGCGCTTCGCGCTTCCCACCAGCAGACAGATATCCGAAGCCCTTGTCGAGTTCGAGCAGGATGCCGAGGAGAAACCGACGGTTTAGCACATTGCGCTCGACGGAATCGAAGAGGTTGGCATTCCTTGTATTCTTCCAGTCCATCGAATCGCTTTCCGGGGAGTCGGACTTGACTGTGATTTCGCACATCGCCATGGTCGCTACCGTCAACTCCGCCATCGAAGTGAATCCATTATCCACCCGTTGGAAATGCCCCCAGCTTTATAAATCAAGAAGGGGAAACAAGGAAATCCCCGAGAGCCTTCTTCACACTCCATGCGCTCTTGATTGGATCTGATGTACTATTGAGGTCGAATCGTACCAGAAGCTACCAGAAGAAAAGCCCCTGCAGAATGCAGGGGCTTTATGGTAGATGTAGATGGAGCTAGAAGCAGAAAGCAGCTTTAAGGAAGCTAGTTCCCAGAGAAAAGACTTTTCCAGTCCAGTATTCATACTGATAACCACCCGAATCTGGGTCGCTACTATTGCTGTATATCTCTGTCTGGCTGATAAGGAAGAACTTGTCCTTAGTGGTGATTCTTGCATTGTCCTCGACTGTTTCTTTAGAAACACTCTTGATTCCTTTTCTCAAATCAGAGGGCAATAACTTCCATAAATCGCCTGAATTTAAACGCTGACGTATCTCAGCTTTTTCCCATCCTTGTCCATCGTTGTTACGGATGTAGTGATATCCGTAGTTTTCAAAGGATCGAGATTCACCCCAATATGTCAAACCCGCCTTGCCCGAGCCGTCTGCAAGGTCGTCGTGGTTGATGCCGATGATACGGTAGGCCATGGTGTCACCGTTCGTCAACTTGACCGACCAAGTTGTCCTCTCATCCATGGCGGCCTTGGCCTTGGCGTAGGCGGGCGACGCCTCGCCCTTCGCGGCGATGTCCTCGGCAACCGCCTTCTGCTCGTCGAGCGTCCAGTCCTTCGCGTCCTTGGCCACCGCCGCCTGGACGGTCGCGGAATCGGCCCCTGTGGAGCCTCCGCCGGACGCGCCGCCCTCGACGCCGCCGGTCGTCCCATTGTTCACCGTGTTGCCGACCAGGTTGAACTGGTTTCGGATGGCTCCCGCCACGCCGGGTCCCGCGAACACGATCACCAGACCGATGATCGCGATGATCAGGACGTACTCGATGATTGACTGCCCTCGGAGAAGAGTACCTCTAGGAGATACCCCCCCCCCGAAGGTCAATT
>CAVHBE010000136.1:1835-2997 GCA_963634045.1 Methanobrevibacter smithii | reverse complement strand
GCGTAGGGCTATTCCATAATTCTGCTCCGGTCTTGCCGCAGCGGCAACCGCACCGATGGTCAACAATCGTGATTGCGCTATAATAGAACACGCGTTCGTTATTGATTCGAGAGGGGTGCCGTCGTGGGGGAGAGCGATAAGTCGATACGTTTGGTCACGGCCCTCGTCGAGTGCCGCCCCGACGGCGAGTACGCCCCGTGGGGCATCAAATGGTACGACGGCACCGTCTACCCGTTCGACTCCATCGAGTCCTACAGCTCCCGCTCATGGGCGCTCGGCAGGAACAAGCAGTCCGAGTCCTGGCGCGTGGTCGTCGGGGACGGCACGTGCCGCGACATCTGCCATTACCAAAACAGCTGGTATGTCGTTCACGACCCAGACGATGACACCCCAGCGGCAAGCGCACCGCAAAAATAGCCAAAACGCCCATTCGAAACCAAACGCCCAGGTAAACGGCTTAACACAATCGCGAATACGACCCCAAAAAGACCTACTTGGATACCCGCTAGGGGTACCTGTTTTCAGGCACCTTAAATCGCCTCTCGTTGCCTCGTTTTTTCGGCTACTCAGTAAAAAATAGGGGAGTACGCCAGTACTCCCCCTAAATCGTTTATATCCCGGTTGCAGCCTGCCAGTCTGCTCTCTCAAGCCTAGGCTTGAGCACGGGGGGCTTAGGCCCCTAGGCTTGAACGTACTTGAGGTCAAGCTCTCCAGGCGCGTCCACGTACACCGCGCCGAACGTCAGGTTTACCAGCCGGGGCTGAGCTCCATAAGAGCAAAATCATTCTAGCGCTTACTATCAAGGATATCCGTCGTAGTGGCGGCTATCCGGCAAACGATCGCACTCTCGTGGTCCCGTTTCGAGTAATTCTTTGGCACGGTCAGGAGCATAGCGAACGATTTCCGCTGTTACCGCTCATGTACATGGACGATGAATGAACTTCGATAGCAAACGCAATTTGGTTTTTGAAATATGGACGAATTCCTTGTCAGGAGGGTAGAATGATGCCGACGGCAGCCCAAGTTGTAGAGAGCTGGGCAGAGCCGTTGCTTAATGAAGTTGGGTCATCGTCTTAGCGACGGTGACCTTTCTTTTTGGGCTTCGAGCCCTGCTTGAGTGCCTTGGAAAGGCCGACAAGGGCCGTGAGGAGCGAGACCATAG
>CAVHBE010000136.1:0-1825 GCA_963634045.1 Methanobrevibacter smithii | reverse complement strand
AGACCATAGCGGTCAGGAGCTTCACGAGCTCGGTGAAATCGGTCATGCGCATCACCTCCCATCAAATGGAGGGCTCTGCCCGGCACGAGGGCTGCCGACAGCAAGGACGATTCTATCAGAGCGGCTGACTCCCGCCCGATATTACCATCCCACCGCGCCTGTGCAAAAAAGAGGGCCGCCAAACAGCGACCCTCCAGCGAAAGTGCATGTTATTTAGGACAGTCAAATTCTTTGAATAACAAATGACTGCTTTATAATTACATAATAAAGTTCACCCGGAAGGAGCGATCGATGAAAAGCAAACGATTTGCCCTGAATGCACTTCTGGTAGTAGCAATATTGACGCTCTTCGTCTTTTCGGACTCATACATGAATCAGCCAAGATTTGGATATGCTTTATACGCTGTGTTTTCCGGCGAAACAACTTACAACACTTACAACACTATTGGCTTCATTGACGCAATCTTTTTCTATGTAGTCGGCCCCTTATCAAGCGAACTGGTCGCTTTCCTTGTCTGCCTCAACCTGAATCAACGAAGCCAAACTCATTCAGCGACTTCGGCCAAACAAGGAATCAATCTCTTCGCAATAACGATAATTCTGCAAATTCTGACAGTGTTGATTATCGCCCTGACCGCAACAAACGTTTTGAGGTATGAGTTCGGATTCATCGCGAGCTGCCTGATGGCAATTGCCGCGGGTATAGCGGTCTCGTATACGACACTGGCAAAGAAGTGGCTCAACTAACAGGGCCTATTTGGAATCCGAATCGTCCATGGAGCCGTCGATGCCGATTTTGGTGTCGTCGTCCGTATTGGAATCGTCATCCTTGGGGCTTATAGGACAAATTGTGTATATCTCATAATGTATACGTTGCACCATGAGAGAGGGGTCTGTCATGAGCTGGAAACCGAGAAAATGCGTTATCGCCGGTCTCGTGACAACCGGTCCAGGCGGCGGCTTTTTTGCAACCGCAATGACATCGTACCGACTTTTCACTTGCATGCTCTGAAAGGAAGTCGCCATGTTGTCGCAAAATGAATCGAGATACTTGAACACAATCGGCTTTGCCCTGCTTGCATTACTCTTTGCTAGCGACCTTTTGCTGAAACCGCCCAAGGAACTCGTTTCGCTTGCCATAGCCTGCATTTCCGCCCTTTACTTTACGGCAACCCTATTCGTCGGACTAAAGGAGAGGAAAAAGGGCGCAGTCGCTGCATCTGCCGTAGGCGTGATCATAGCCATTGCCTCATTCTTTGTCTGACGCATTGGTGATCTAGGGGCGATATCGTAGGAATACGACCGGGGGAGCCGGGACCAGATTGCCCGGGTTGCCCGGTCGGCTCGCGCGACGGCGCGGCGGTTCGACAGAAAGCTCTCCGGACTTCACGCCGTTTCTGATCGCATTGTAGACAGCCATCTCGTCTTCGCAGTCGGCGAGCACGCGGTGTGCGTCGTCGTTTTGGATGTACAGTAAATCTCGAAGGTCCTCCATGCACCAGCGTCCGAGATTTGGCCATGCGCGTCGCGCGAGCTGATAAGTGTCGATTGCGATGTTGTAGTTAAAGTCCAGGCCACAGCCGTCCCAGGCAGAACGGCATTGTTTCCTTGATTATCAACTTCATCCGGACACTTCCCGCATTCATCCGTGTGTGTACGGATGAATGCGGGGTTCGATACCCCGGCGGCCTGATCGGCAGGCCGCCGGGAATTCTCACTCCTCGATAAAAGCCGGCACTCGGTTAGTCCTGCGCATCTTGAAATCGCCAGTCTCGTGGGAGACGTAGAGAATACCGTCCATCCCGTCTCGCGATGCATATGACAG
>CAVHBE010000135.1:0-4175 GCA_963634045.1 Methanobrevibacter smithii | reverse complement strand
CTCGTTAGGCCATCTTGTTGAGCATGTCGACACGGATCTGGTGACGGCCGCCGGCGTACTGGGCACGCAGGAACTCACGGGCGATCTTCTTGGCGACCTCGGTGCCCACAACGCCCGGGCCCATGGTGACCATGCGCGAGCCGTTGTGCTCGCGGGTCATGTAAGCGGAACGCTCGTCGGAAATGTTGGCGACGACCATGCCCTTGATCTTGACGGCGGCCATATAGGAGCCGACGCCGTACTTATCGAATGCAAAGCCTTGGGAATCCTTGTGCTCCAGCAGGTCCTTGGCAACGGCGGTCGCGGAATCGACAAAGTCCGCGGCAGGGGTCTCGGAATAGTCGACGACCTCGTGACCGTCGGCGATGAGCATCTCCTTGATGGACTCCTTCATCGACATACCGTCGGCATCGGAAGCGATTACAACCCTCATGACATCCTCCTTGAGAGATACGCAGGTGCGTAGTTTCTGTTTGGAAGTGTTGAATCGCGTTCAGGTCCGGGCATCTGAATGTGCGGTTCTTCACTGTTCGTGTTTATTTGAACACATTCGAACACCGACTGCAACAATAAATTGTTTATCTTTGTTCTTTTTTGAACAAACACCATTCACGGATGATTGCTGACCGTTTGAGCCCGGCGCGGACGTAGCGCCCACGTGTTCAACAAACAAAAGGGCGACCGAGAACGTGTCTCGGCCGCCCTTCTTACGGTTGATCTTCCAAAGATCGCTTTGCCGCCTACTCAGACTGCCCGCTCTTCTTGGCATGTCTGGACGGAGCGCTCAAGAAACGACCCGTCAGATAGTTCGCGGGACCGGAGATATCGATCCCCAGCAGCACGTGTCCTAGCCATAGGAACGCCACGAGCACCAGTAGAGGAATCACACACGAGGTCACGATCATCACGATGACGCCTTCGATCAGATCGGTCACCTGATGCACGATCTCATCGGTCATCTGCTTGGCACCGCTGGTCACCGACGTAACAAGGCTCGAGGCCCCGTCAGTCAACTGCTCGAGCACGTTTTTGGACTCCTTGGCCTCGGATTTTAACTTGTTCGATTTTGAGCTGGTCTCGGCTGACTTGTCCGTGGCATCAGCCGTCTTTGCGGCATCGCTCGCCTTTTGCTCAGCTTGCTCAATACTTACGCGATACGTTTCATCGACCTTCTGCGACACCCATACGCTCGCGGGTACGAGCGCCATGCCGATCACGGCAACCACCAGCACGCGTGTCGCCACACGGCGCAGGACGGCGCTCGTACTCCAGCGCCCGTGAATGCCGAGCGACACCGCAAAGAGCACCAACGCAAACGGGATTAGGACGCCCAAGCCAACCGACCACAAAATCGTGAGCAAATATTTCTCTAGGTATAGCACGGCAAGCACGATACCAAGGTTGCCTGAAAGCTGCGCGAGCTGCTCGGCAACCGGCGTTCCCGTATCACCCGGCAGCGCCGTAATACCCGCAGATAAAGCAACGCACGAGGTCGTGAGCGCCAGTACGTTACCCTTCTTTTGGTCGATGACCTCGATGGTGGAGTCCCAAGTTTTGGTATCGGCGAAATGCGGACGAGCTACAAAGCCCGACAGCAGCGCCAGGACCACGAGCGCAACGATAAAGCCAATCTGCAGCTTTTTGTTTGCGCACACGACATCGGACAGACTGGGCTGCAGCTCGGTTACCGTCGTGTGCTCGGTTATCTGGACAGGACGCCCATGAGCCATCTCGTGCGCGTCTCTTTTTTGTATTGATCCGTTATCCGGCATTTGGATACCTCCTCAGTCCGGCGTTTAATGCGAAAGGAAGTATACCCACCGAGCAAAAATCGAACGGGAGGACGGACGGAGCGCACCAAGACTGTCCCCAATGACTATCTCCGGATGAGTTGCGGTGGAATAGGGATTGTTTTGTGCCCGCCGGCCCCTATTCAGTCCCTATTTCACCGCAACTTGAAGGAGAACAGAAAAAAGCCCTGCCGCGGGTAGCGGCAGAGCTTTTGGAAGGGGACTTGGTTGTGAGGGCTCGTTAGGCGAGCTTGGCCTCGAGCTCAGCGATGCGCTTGTAGGCATCGATGGTAAAGCGGGCCTGCTTCTCCAGGATCATAGTGGTCATGAGAGTGTCCTGAGCGTGAGCCATGATGAAGGTCATCTCCATCTCGCCACCGCCGGCCTCCTGCGAAAGCAGCTTGGTCTGCGTGTCGTGGGCACCGATGAGTGCATCGCTGGCATCCTTGTGCAGCTGCTCGGCCTTCTCAAAGTCACCCTCGCGAGCAGCATCGAGCGCTGCAAGCAGATCGGTCTGGGCGTCACCTGCGTATGCGACAATCTCGAATCCAACCATCGAGATTTCTTCTTTGGTTGCCATGTTGCGTTCCTTTCACATATGAACCAATGGAGAGCATCGCGTCCGGGCATACGCGCTGCGTTGTGTATGTCAGAAACAATAATATTCAAACAAAAAAGAACAGCGCAAAACGTAATTTCGAGCTATGAACGGTCACTTTTCGCCCGTAAACGGTTTTTAAACCAATCTGAACAATATCGAACACAATTAGCGGAAACCCAAACAGACCCGCGCTCTAGTGCCAATCGCGCACCGTATCGCCCTCGACGAGCACGCCCGGAAACAGCATGTGCTCCACACCGGGTTCAACGCCCTCAGCGCCGGCAATCTTGTCAACCGCCCACATGCCGACGCGCTTGTTGTCAAAGCGCACCGTGGCCAGGCGACAATCGGGCACGATATCGCCCAAGCTGTCATCAACACCCACCACGCTCACATCCTCGGGCACGTGCTTTCCGCGCGACTCGAGCCCGCGAATGCAGCCATATGCCATGGCATCGTTGGAGGCATAGATGGCAGTACAGGTCGGATCATCCGCCAGAGCCTGGCCTGCGGCATATCCGCTCTGTGCCGTCCAGTCGCCGCGCACGAGCTGCGGGGGCTCAATGCCATGCGCGCGCAATGTCTCGCGCCAGCCTTCCTCGCGCCGCATGCCCGAAAGCGAGCGCTCGGGGCATGAGATAAAGTGCACAGTCTTGTGCCCCCGCCCCAGCAAGTACTCGACAACTTGACGCGAGCAATCGAACTGGTCGTTATCGACCGTTGAACAGAGCGGGTGCTCCAACATCGTAACGAGCACCGTCTGCATGCCGGGCAGCGGCTCGAAGGTTCCAAAGTCCGCCGGCATGCGGTTCATGATCACGACCATACCGTCTACCGGCAGCGCGCTCATGCGTGACGATGCGCCCTCGAGGGTATACGGATGCCCGTCTACTTTAGTGAGAGTGATGGCATAGCCGTGCTTATCGGCGGCGGCGGCAAAGCCCTCCATACGGTCGAGGTTGCCGGTGCCGGTAATATTGAACATGGCGACGCCGACGGTCTTAAACTTACCGCGACGCAGCGATCGACCGGCAAAATTGGGGCGATACCCCAGCTCGCGCATGGCGGCACGCACGCGCTCCTTGGTCTCGGGGCGCACGCTGGGCGAATCGTGAACGGTGCGCGAGACCGTCTGTTCCGAGACGCCCGCGAGACGCGCCACATCCTTAACGGATACCGATTTTTTAACAGCGGCCATAGGTCGATCTTTCTATGTCAACGATGCCATTGGTGACACCCTACGCAGTCATTTTTAACGCCTTCAAGTATATCCAACGCCTCCCCCACCATACGCTCACCACCCAAAACCTACCGTTCACCGACATTTTTGCTTCCCCGAACAGCTTTTGTCGACCAAATGTTAACGTTGCCATTGTGCAAACACAGAGCCACCGGGCGGCTCAAACGTTTACGCGCAAGGAATCGACGGTCCACAGGCACAGGGGCCATCGGTTCGCGTCTTATTTTGTGTCGCAAAATGGCAACGTCAACATTTTGGCAACCAAACGTCAAAAGCTACCATCGTTGCCAACCCACCGACTCTTAGGAGCTTTGCATGGAGCAACTCATCGCCATCATCGAAAAGGGGCAGCCCTTTTTCAACGCGATCGCCCGCAACAAGTACCTCAAGGCGATCCGCGACGGTTTTATCTCCGTCATCCCCATCATCATCTTCTCGTCCATCTTCTGCCTGGTAGCCTCGGTTCCCAATATCTGGGGTTTCTACTGGCCCGATGACATCAACAACGCCCTATGGAAGTGCTACAACTACTCCATGGGCATCC
>CAVHBE010000134.1:0-4939 GCA_963634045.1 Methanobrevibacter smithii | reverse complement strand
CCGGCAGGACCCAAGCCAAACGTGATGGTATGCGAGCGGATGGCATCCACATAGCGCTTTTGCCCAAGCGTCTTGGGACGAATGACGCGGCCGCGATACGAAAGCAGCACGTCATCGCGAAGCGACGTAGCCTCGTGCTCACCGTCGCGCAAGACAGCCAGGCAGCGAGAGACATCGTCGGCAGACAGCGTGCGCCCGGCGGCCGCCTCGCGAAAAGCGTGCTCGAAAAAGCGCGCCACGAGTTCGACCTCGTCCGGGTCGCCGCTCACGGAGACGCTATCGCCACGGGCGACCACGTGAGCGCGAACCAAGCTCTCGAGCGCACGAAGGACGCTGTCGCCGGCGCCCAAAACGCGCGAGGGATCAATTCCCTCGGGAACGGTAAGTCTAATCTTCGAGGCTTCCATGAACCTCCCTGCGTGCATGGACCAAGCCGGAATCATCGACTCCGATGATAACAACATCGAGCAGGCACGGGGCTGTAAGTCCACAGGTATCGTCAAGACGGGCATGATGGAACGAGCCGAGCGTCAGGTTGTCACCATACTCGAGCACGGCACGCTCGACCGTGCCCACGCGACGACGAGCGTCGGCAATAGCGAGCTCCTGTGCGGCGGCCCGCATACGGCGGCTGCGCTCGGCCATAACCTCGGGCGGAACCTGGTCGGGCATGTCGGCAGCAAGGGTACCGGGACGCTTGCTGTAGCGGAACACGTGCATACGCGAGAAACCCACACGGCGGCACAGCGCCAGCGACTCCTCGAACTCCTCGTCCGTCTCGCCAGGGAAGCCGACAATAACGTCGCAAGAAAGTGACGCCTGCGGCAGATTGGCGCGAATCATACGCACCGTGTCCTCAAAGGCCTCGGCACTATAGGGACGGCCCATGCGATGCAGGGTCGCCGTGCAGCCGGACTGCACGGGCAGGTGCAAAAACGGGGCGATACGCTGCGGGTAGCGCGCCATAACCTTAAGCAGGCGCTCGGAGATATCCATGGGCTCGACCGAGGAAATGCGCACATGCGGAATAGACGTGCGCTCCATGATGGCCTCGAGCAGCTCATCGATTTCGACGTGCTCGTCGGTCGCGCTCTTGCCATCGTAGGCACCCAGGTTCACACCGGTCAGCACCACCTCGGGCACGCCGGCCTCCTGGGCCTCGCGAACTTGCTCGAGCACGGACTCGACGGGCACGGAGCGCTCGGGGCCGCGTGCCTTCCACACAATGCAATAGGTGCAGCGATGGTTGCAGCCGTCCTGAATCTTCACGCCCAGGCGAGAGCGACCGAGCACATCGACCACCTCGCCATCGCTGCAGGCGGGAACGCTATCGGACTCAACGCCCAGCACCTCGCAGACACGTTCGGCGACATCGATCTTGGACGGCTCGGCGATCACGCGATCCGAAAGCTCCAGCAGCTCCTCGGGATGCAAATTAACCACGCATCCGGTCACGACCACATAGGGCTCGTTTGGATAGGCCAGCGCATGGCGGACGGCCTTACGGGTCTTGGCCTCGGCCTCGCCCGTAACGGCACAGGTGTTAATGACGATCAGATCGGCATCCTGGGGATCAACAATAGCAAAGCCCAGGCGCATAAGATCGGCAGTGATACGGTCAGACTCAACCCGGTTGACACGGCAGCCGAGGTTGACAACGGAAATATGGGGTGCGAGCACGCGGGCTCCTTAATCGAGGATATCGTCGAGGGCACTCTTGATACGGTCGGTCACCGACTTCTTACCGGAAGCGACGTCATCGCCCATCTCATCGGCAAAAGCACGGAGCAGTTCGCGTTGCTTATTGGAAAGATTGGTGGGAACGACCACGCGCAGCTGCACGATCAGGCGGCCACGCGAACCGCCACCGCCAATGCGCGGCATGCCGTAATTATTGACGCTCACGGTGTCGCCGTACTGGGCGCCGGCGGGAACAGTCACCTTAACGACCTCGTCGGGCATAATGCCCTCGACCTCGATCTCGCAGCCGAGCGCAGCCTGCGCAATCGAGATATCGCTCACCAGGTACAGGTCGTCACCGTTGCGCTTAAAGCGCTCATGGTCGGCAACACGCACGTTGACAATCAGGTCGCCCGAGGGCTCGCCGCGAAGGCCGGCCTCGCCAAAGCCGCCCACACGCAGCTGGCGACCGGTCGAAACGCCGGCGGGAATATCGATGTCGATCTTTTCGTGCGAAGGCGTGCGGCCCTGACCGTCGCAGGTCTCACAGGGATGGTCGATAACCGTGCCCTCGCCATGGCAGTCGGGACAAGGCGAGGAAGACTGAACCTGGCCCAAAAAAGAGCGCTGGACCGTGGTGACATAGCCCGTGCCGTGGCAGCGGCTGCACTGTTTTTCGGTCGCACCGTCAGCCTTGCCCGTACCGTTGCAATCCTCGCAGGGAGCAAGGCGGTCATAGCTGATCGTCTTTTTGCAGCCGAGCGCCGCCTCCTCGAGCGTCACCGAAAGCGAGATGGCCATGTCACGTCCGCGACGACGCTCACGACGGCTGCGGGCGCCACCGCCGGCACCGCCGCCAAAGAACGACGAGAACAAGTCGTCCATGCCCATGCCACCAAAGATATCGTTGATATCGACGTAGCCCGAACCACCAGGACCGTCGGCGGTGCCGTAACGGTCGTAATTAGCACGCTTCTGCTCATCGGAAAGAACGGAATAGGCCTCGTTGAGCTCCTTGAACTTGGCCTCGGCCTCGGGGTCGTCCGAAACGTCCGGGTGTACGGTACGGGCCTTCTTTAGAAACGCGCGCTTAATCGTCCGCGCGTCGGCATCCCTGTCGACGCCAAGCACCTCGTAGTAATCCCTATTTTCCGACACGACCGAATCCTTCCGACTTTCATTATTGTCACAGTGCGTCCTATACCCAAGCTGGGCTGGCCGCAAACAGAGGGTTTGATGTTATTGCATTTGGTACGGCGAAAGCATGGCCCGTTGCGAGCAGCTCGCGAACCAAACTGACACGAGCGCGAACATGAAGCCGTTGGCAAAACCGTTGGCAAACTGCATCGCACCGCGCTTCCACCACAGCAGACTACGATGAAGCACACCGTCCGAAAGCACCATAAACAGGCCCATGGTAAACGGAATAAAGCACATCACGGCAAAGGCCGAGAACACGCCCGAAATGGCCGACAGCACCAAAAACGGCGCCACGATGCCCATCAGGTAAAAACCGGTACGAGCTTTGCCTTCCAAGCGCTCGGCTTCAACATGGGCGCGGCCGACCAAGTCGCCGCCCGCGGCACCGTTGGTGCCAGCATGTCCCATGCCGCTAATGCGGACCTCGTCGCCATCGTGCGTGCCGGCAGGAAACTCAATCGTCTGCTCGGAGGTTGCGCGAGTACGACCGCTGCCACCACAATCGGGGCAGGGGTCGGCCACGACCTTACCGGAACCGCCGCACTCGGGGCAGACCGACTGGAACGTACCCGCACCAAACAGGAAGGACAGGTCGACGTCGATGTGGCCGCGGCCGCCACAGCTTGGGCAGGTATGGGCATGCTCGGAGGAGACAGAACCCGAGCCGCCGCAATGTCCGCACGTATCGAAGCGCGTGTAGCGGACGGTCTTGCGGGCACCGCCCTTGGCCTCCTTGGCGTCAAGTTTGATATCGACGACCACGTTGGCGCCGTTCTCGGGATTGTAGGCAGCCTGTCCACGACGCTGCTGGCCCCAGGCGCCACCAAAGGGAAAGCCGCCCTCAAAAGGATTGCCATAACCCGTGCTGCCGGCGTAGCTGCCACCATAGGGCGAAGCCGTAGGAGCACCGGCAAAGGGATTGCCAGAACGCATGGCGTCGTAGCGCGCACGTTTTTGCTCATCCGAAAGCACAGCGTAGGCCTCGGAAACCTCTTTGAACTTTTCCTCGGCACCCGGCTCTTTGTTGACGTCCGGATGGAGCTTGCGGGCCTTTTGCTGGAAGGCCTTTTGTATATCACGCGAGGTGGCGTCCTTGGAGACACCCAGAATCTCGTAGTAATCTTTTTCGTTCATCGTCGCCATGCGCGGCAACCTCCTGCTCAAAGCAGCGTATATCTTGCGGTAATTCTACCCGAGCGGTCTATGCTAGACCCCAAAACAGCTCGAACAGAACATTTCCATCGAGCCAGCCCAAGTGGGTGGGCACCAAACGGGCGTGGGCGCGACCTGCGATAACGTCTTTCGGGGCGATACGCGCCGCATATCCCTCGACGCCATCGGACACCCACGTGGTAAGACCCAATTCGAGCGCGCGATCGCAGGCAGCTGACAGCTCGCCCGTTGGGATGACGCAGGCCGCGCGAACCAACAGGTCGGGCCCAACACCGCGCGTCATGCGACAAGCGAGCATCAGGTCTTCGGCCGCAGCCTCACGCTGCGACAGATATTCGGCCTCGAACGCCGTCGCGGCATCGTCACGTTGCACCAGACGTACGCGGTGCGCATCGCCTCGAGAAGACACACCGGGGAACAAACCTGCAAGGCGGTCGAAATCCTCAGCATCGAGCATTCCGGCGGCAGAACGACCCAGGCCCAGATAGCCCTGACCGGTCCAATAGGCAATGTTATGGGCGCACTCATGGCCGTCGAGCGCGTAGCTCGCCACCTCATACGGGTGATAGCCGGCCGCACCCAGACGCCCACGCGCCGTGTCCATGCAGGCGGCCTGAAAATCCTCATCAGGCACGAGCGACTCATCGCGGCACGCCATGCGATAGAGGAGCGTCCCCTCCTCAAGCGTGAGCGGGTAGACCGAAACATGATGCGGAGCCGCCGCCAGCACGCCATCGAGCGTGCGCTTCCAACTCGCTGCGGTCTGCCCGGGAAGTCCGCACATAAGGTCGCACGACACGTCAAGCCCAGCGTTCTTGACCGTCGCGATGGCGGCGAGCGCCCGATCGGCATCGTGAATACGGCCGATGGCGGAAAGTTCGGTGTT
>CAVHBE010000133.1:9624-11826 GCA_963634045.1 Methanobrevibacter smithii | reverse complement strand
CGGCCTGCTTCTCGGTCAGAGCCTGGCGGATAACCTCGCGGGCCTTGGCGTCAGCCTCGTTGCGGATGCGCTCAGCGTTCTCATTGGCATCGTTGACGATGGTCTCAGCGGTCTGCTGGGCAGCGATCAGGGCAGCGGAAATCTGGCGCTCCTGAGCGGAGAAGTCAGGGGCGGGAGCAGCCACGGGGGCGGCAGGAACGGCCTGGTCGGCGGTATCCTGAGCCTGGGCAAGCTGAGCCTGTGCATCGGCAAGCTGCTGCTCGGTAGCAGTCAGACGACCCTTAAGGTCAACGATCTTAGCGAGCATAGCGTCAACCTCGGAAGACAGCGTCTCCAAGAAGACGTCGACCTCAGCAGGATCGTAGCCACGCTTGGCCTCAGAGAAAGTCTGAGCCTGGATGTCTGCAGGGGTAATAGCCATAACAAGTCTCCTTTTTCATCGCCTCGGCGCTACACGCCCGACGTAAGTTACTAAGTCAGTTCTACACGAGTATACCTATAAGAAGCTGCAGAACCAGCCTCTGCACCAACTGCAACGCAATAATCGCAACGACCGGCGAAAAATCGATACCGCCCATCGGCGGGATGAAACGACGGAACAGGTTAAGCCACGGACCGCACACGCTATCAAGCACCGCGGCAATATCCTGAAGCAAACCACCCTGCTTCATGGGAATCCATGTCATAAAGCAGTAGACGATAATGAGCGTGGAATAAAAGTTGAACAGCGTGTTGACCAGCTGGACGATAGTGTAGATGTTGATGGGAATCTCCTCGTCTTGTCTTTACTTGAGGTAGCCGTCGGCACGAAGCTTCTTGAGATCGGAATCTTTGACCTCGCAACCGGCGGGCAGCACCATGAACACGCGGTCGCCCACCTCCTTGACCGTGGCACCCAGACCGCAGGCAAAGCCGTAAGAGAAGTCCAAGACGCGCTTGGCAACTTCGGTGCGTACGCCCACAAAAATCAGTGCGACAGGCTGCTTGGTGCGAACGCGGCGCACCACGGTCTCCACGTCGTCATAGCTCTCGGGGCGCAGGACATAGGCCGGCAGCTGCGGCGTGGCGTTGATGATATTGCTCGCATAGGCCGAGGCATCGCTCGGTGCAGGCGCGGGCGCAGCGGCGGCACGGGCGCGGGTGTTCTCGGCGTAGCTCGACGGCGTGTCATAGGCACCAGGACGATAACCGCTCGCAACACTGTCCTGCGAGCGCGAAGGCGGGTTATACGTCGTGGCATGGCGGGAGTCATCGCCGACCAGCTGACCGGAGCGCGTATACACGGCAACCGACTCAGCTTCGCCACGGCGCGTCTGACCAAGCAGGCCGTTGCTCGGCTCGTCTTGGGTGTAGAAGCCCTCGCCCGAAGCACCACTGTAGCCGTTGCTCTGATAGCCATCGTCATAGCCATCATCGTAGCCGTAGTCGTCGTCCTGGCCATAACCCTGGTCGTAACCCTGCTGGCCGCCCAGGTGCATCTTATTTTTAATCTCGTCAAGGAAGCCCATGGTTGTGTCCTCTCGCGGTTTAGTGCAGGCGCCCCGATAATCAGTGCGCACTTCAGAGCCTTATTTTACTGCAAACTCCGGGCTAAATACTACCCTGCCCAGGCGAACGAGCGTAGAGCCCTCCTCAAGGGCAGACTCAAAGTCCTCGCTCATGCCGCAGGAAAGCTCAGGCAGGTTCAAATCGGGATGCGCCACCTCCAGCTCATCCCTCAGCTCACGAAGCCCCGCAAAGGTGCGGCGTGCCACATCCTTATTCCCCCGGGGCGCCATAGTCATAAGCCCCTGTACGCAAATTCCCTCAAGTTCCGCAAGCTCACCCGCGGCGGCGCGAATCTCATCGGGCGAAAAGCCTCCCTTCGACTCCTCACCACTCACATTGACCTCAATGAGCACACGCTGGAGGCCAGTGAGCTCGCCTGCCTCAATCTTGCGGACAGCACGGCTCGAGATCGCCTGCGCC
Source organism: Methanobrevibacter smithii (assembly GCA_963634045.1). Classification (GTDB taxonomy): domain Bacteria; phylum Actinomycetota; class Coriobacteriia; order Coriobacteriales; family Coriobacteriaceae; genus Collinsella. The sequence goes on along the minus strand of CAVHBE010000133.1, from coordinate 9,858 downwards.
AGATGCAGCGAACCCACCGAGTGAATCAGCTCGGCTGAGCCCAGCACCGCATTGATCTTATTGGTCTGCAGGTTGCCGATCATATCGAAGCGCACCTCGGGCAGCTCCGGATGCTCCGCCAGACCCGTGAGCTTGCGAACCAGCTCCTGCGGGCGGTTCTCGGCAAAATGGCGATACCCCGCCTGGATGGCGGCAACGGTCCCATCGACACCAACGGTCTTGGACACGGCAATG
>CAVHBE010000133.1:4598-9614 GCA_963634045.1 Methanobrevibacter smithii | reverse complement strand
AAACGTTCCAGAATCTGCTCGCGGCGAGCGCGCATCAAGTCCAAATAGTTATCCATTGCCAATCGCCTCCGCTGACAGCCAAACAAGTAGTCCCATGCTAACGCAAGAGCGCGGCCCCGCATGTGCAAGGCCGCGCTCACTTAGGTATTTACAATCTTTCGACGAACGGGGTTACTTACTCCTCGTCGTCCTCGCCATCGTCCTCATCCTCAAGATGATCGAGCAGGTAGCGAAGACCCTCGCTGACCTCGTTAACGGGCACCTTGGCAACGTAGCGTGCATCGACGGCGGGCCTCATGATAACACCCTCGCCCGAAGGCACGCGCATGCTCTCGAGCTCATCCTCATCAGTGCAGGCGATATCACCGGCAGTCATACGCTGTCCGGTCAACAGGAAGGTCAGACGGCAGGCGGCATCGATGGAAATCGAGGCGATGCGATCGAGATAGCGCGATACCATGATGGCGCGGCGCAGGTCGTCATAGTTGCTGTCGTCGTCCATAAAATCGCCCGTGTCCATGCGGTTAAAGGTGCGGAAGAACTTCTCGTAGGCGGCGTGCACTGGCTCGTCCTCGACGGCCAAGTTGCAGATGATGGACATGTCGTTGGTGACGAGCGCAGAAAGCGAAGAGCCCAGCACCTGGTAGACGGCCTCAGCCTCGGCCTCGACCGTGCCGACAAGCTCCTTGGGCAGCGAGATGTCGGCCTTGATCATATGACGCGTGGCGCGGCAAATCTGGCGAACCTTATCGGTCATGCGCTGCAGGTTAAAGTCGACGTAGATGATCGTCTGCAGCAAGCGGAAGTCGGAGGCGACCGGTGACTGCGTGGCGATCAGGTTGTAGCAGACGGCCTCCAGGTTGGCGCAGCGTGCGTCAATCGAAAGCGTGCGCTTCTTGGTCTTGGTGGCGAGCTTGCGGTCGTCGGTCACATAGGCCTTCACGGCATCGTGGAGGGCCAGATCGACGGCCTCGTAGATGCTCAGCATCTCGTGGCGGGCCTCGATGAGCTGACGGGAAAACAGTTTGCGCATGGTTCACTCCAATCAGTTGGGTGCGGTCATGCCGCCCGCACAGTGAATACGCACCGGACCAGGTCCGATCGGCTTGGGACTAGTCGCACCGATCAGCCAAAGCGGCCGGTGATATAGTCTTCCGTCCGCGAGTCCACCGGGCTGGTGAAGATCGCGTCGGTTTGACCATACTCGATGAGTGTGGCGGGCTCGCCGGCAACTTCCTGCAAGAAGAATGCGGTGTAGTCGCTGATACGAGCTGCTTGCTGCATTGAATGCGTGACGATGATGATCGTCATCTCGGGCGCCAGCTCGGCCATCAAATCCTCGACCTTAGAGACGGACGTGGGGTCGATGGCGGAGCAGGGCTCGTCCATCAGAAGGACATCGGGTTGCACCGCAAGCACGCGCGCGATGCACAGACGCTGCTGCTGACCGCCCGAGAGCGCCAAACCATCCTTGTTGAGCTGATTGGATACCTCTTTCCAGAGGTTGGCGCGCTTGAGCGATTCTTCCACGATGTCATCGAGGTCGCTTTTGCTAGTCACGCCCTGCAGACGAGGGCCAAAGGCGACATTCTCGTAGATGGATTTGGGAAACGGGTTGGGCTGCTGAAAGATCATGCCCACGCGACGACGGAGATCGACCGGGTCGACACCCTCGGCATAGATATCGTTGCCGTCGAGCGTCATGGTGCCCTCGATGCGCGTGTCCTCGATCAGGTCGTTCATGCGGTTGATGCAGCGCAAAAACGTCGATTTGCCGCAGCCCGAAGGGCCAATAAACGAGGTGATGGCGTTTTTGGCGATGTTGAGGTCGAGCCCCGTCAGCGCATGAAAGTCACCGTACCAAAAGTTGAAATCCTTGGCCGTAATGGCCGCTTGCTCCAGCGTGGGAGCGGACTGATAAACGGACATGGGACTCCTTAACTAGCGACGCTTGCGCGACAGGAAGCGCGCAAACAGGTTGAAGGCCAGAATGATCACCATCAGCAAGAGCGCGGTGCCGTAGGCTGCGTTCATGTTGATGCCGTCGTTGGCAAGCAGGTACAGGTGAACCGTCATGGGGCGGCCGGAATCGAGCGGCGAAATAGGTAGATTGATGGCCTGCCCCATGGTGTAGAGCACCACCGCGGTCTCGCCAATGGCACGGCCGATGGCGAGGACGATGCCCGTGGCAATACGGCCAAAGGCAGAAGGAAGCACGATCTTGGAGACAACCTGCCACTTGGTGGCGCCAGACCGTACGCGCCCCAACGGATATAGCGCGGAACGGCGCGAATGGCCTCTTCGGTGGTGCGCATGACGATGGGAAGCATCAAGAGCGCGAGTGCCAGGGCGGCAGAAACCATCGAAAGGCCCAAGCCCATGGCCTCGACAAACAAGGCGTAGCCAAACAGACCCATAACGATGGAGGGCACCGAGGCCAAAGCGTCAGCAGCGTAGCGAATGAGCTCGACGACCTTGCCCTGCTTGGCGTACTCGGCCAGATAGACGGCTGCCAGCACAGCGATCGGCGTGCAGATAAGCATGGCGAGCGCCGTCACATAGACGGTCGAGACGATCGTGGGCCAAATACCGCCCTCGGCGTTGACGCCCTGGGGCCAACCGAAGATAAAGTCGAGCGAGATGTGTGGCAGGCCGTTGATGACCACGTAGGCGATGATAGCGACCAGCACCAGCGTGGTGATGTAGGCAGCGGCACGGAACACGCCAAGCATGATCTTGTTGGACAGGTCCTTGTTGATGCGGCCCTTCTTGCCGTGGGAAAGGGCACGCTTGATGCGCTCGCGCGACGAGGTCATATCGACCGTCGTGTCAACGGAATCGGACATAGCCTACCCCCTCTTCTTCTTGGAAATCAGACGGACGATGCCCACCAGTGTGGCGGAGATGATAAACAGGACCACACCCATGCCGAATAGCGCCGAGCGGTGCAGACCCGAGGAATAGCTCATGTCGAGCGCAATCTGGCTCGTGAGCGTCGAGATGGGGCTCGCAATGCTGTCGGGAATAACCGGGGCGTTACCTACGACCATGAGCACGGCCATGGTCTCGCCGATGGCACGGCCCATACCCAGCACGATGGCATCAACGATACCCAGCTTCGCGGCAGGTAGCACGACCTTATAGATGGTCTGCCACTTGGTGGCGCCCATGGCATACGATGCCTCGCGAATGCCCATGGGAATGGAATTGAGAGCATCGATGGTGAGCGTGGTGATGGTAGGGACGATCATGATGGCGAGCACAAACCACGCCGTCAGCGCACCAAAACCAAGGCCGCCGGTCAGTTGTGCGATAAACGGGCGGATGATGATCATGCCAAAGAAGCCGTAGATGATGGAGGGTATGCCCGCCAGCAGGTCAACGGCGGGGCTGATGAGCTTGCGCACGCGCTTGCTGGCAATCTCGACCAGGTAAACGGCCGTACCCACGCCCAGCGGCACGCCCATGGCGAGCGCACCGACGGTCACCAGACCCGAGCCGGCAAGCAGCGACAAGATGCCGTAGTGGCCCTCGGAAGGCGCCCACGTAAAGCTAAAGAAGTCCGCCAGACCGATGTCAGTAAAGACGGGCAGCGCCGAGTACGTGGTAAAGACAAAAATCAGGATGACGGTAACGACCGCCAAGAACGCGCAGGCAAAGAAGATCCACTGCAGCGCCTTCTCCTTGATATAGGTACTGTGCGATACGAGCGCCAGCTCGCGCTTCTTGGGCGTCTGAACATTCTGCTCAGTCTGGGAGTTTTCCTGTGCTTCCATGCTACTCACTCCCCTTCTCGTCGTTGGTGACGGGAATAAAGCCCGCCTCGCGAATCTGCTTGTCCATCTTTTCGGACGTCACATAGTCGATGTAATCCTGCGCCTGCTGCGAAGGCGCACCCTTCACAAAGAAGTAAAGGTCGCGTGAGATGGGATAGCCGCCGCTCGCGACCGTCTTCTCGGACGCCTCAACATGATTGACCGAGACGGCCTTGACCGAGGTCTTGGCGTTGAGACTATCGACGAAGCCCAGCGAAATGTAGCCAATGGCACCGCGCGAACGAGATACCACGTCGCGCACCTGGCCCGTGCCCGAAAGAACGGCCGAGCGGCGATCGAACGGGGTGCCGTCCATCACGATGGTGCGGAAGGCCTCACGCGTGCCGGACGCCTCATCTCGATTGATGACCTGGATCCTCAGGTCCTCGCCACCGACTTCTTTCCAGTTGGTGATCTTGCCGGCGTAAATATCGCGGAGCTGCTCGGTCGAGAGGTTATCGACCGGGTTATCGTCGTTCACGATGACCGCGATACCGTCGTGGGCAATGACGATGGGAGTCAGGCCCAGATCCTGTTCGTCGGCATTGAGTCCACGGGAGGAGCTGGCGATATCGGCTGTGCCGGCGCTGACGGCCTCGATGCCAGCGGAAGAACCCAAACCGGAAACGAGCACGTCGATGCCGGTCTCCTCCTTAAAGCCCTCGGCCGCAATCTCGGCGATAGGAAGGCAGGTCGTGGAGCCGGCGACGGTAATGGAAGAGGTAGAAGATCCCGAAGAACAGGCGCACAGCGTAAGCGTAAGCACAGCGGCGCTCAGGACCGATACGATCTTTCTCATAGCATCACGCCGATCGCAGCATGGCGCCCACAGGTGCCGTCCTCGTTACGGTAGGAATAAAAGCGGTCGTTCTGACGCACAGTCGAAAGCTGGGTATCCACGATATTATCCGCGTCGACACCGACATCTACCAGCGCCTCGCGAATGGCAGCGGAAAGATCGAGCATGCGAGAGGCACTCGCATCGATGCAAGAGAACTCGGCGGCAAAGCGATCCATGAGTTCCTGGGATACCTCATATTCGTCACCCAAGATATGGGGGCCGATATAGGCGGAAACGTTGCTCGCATCGCAGCCGGCAGCATCGCAAAGCGCCTGGCACGCCTTGGCAGAAATACGTGCAATCGTGCCCTTCCAACCGGAGTGCACCACGGCAAATCCGCCAGGGGCCACCAGCACCACG
>CAVHBE010000133.1:0-4588 GCA_963634045.1 Methanobrevibacter smithii | reverse complement strand
GCACGGGCACGTTATGCGCCGTGCAGACGATGGCATCACAGCCCTCGGCAATCTGCTCGCGAACGTCCTCAAGGTCATCGGCGCCGTTCGAGGTCACCGCAACGATATGATCACCATGGACCTGATTGGGAACGAGCAGGTTGTGCTCGCACTCGGCGGCACCCATAGCTTCGAGCGCACGACGACGATTTTCTTGAACAGCAAAGGGGTCATCACCAACATGCGAGCCCAAGTTGAGTGAGGAGTACGCATCTTCGGAAACGCCACCGGCGCGCTCGGTGAAGGCAAAGCGAACATCGGATGTCGCGCCCTCCACCAACGTAACTCCATCATGGTCGACACGCGAAACGTTGTCCGCACGTGCTGCCATACTAAAGCCTCCTAATAACACAAGTACCGCGGCATCGCCGCTACAGCCCGCGTTTATACGGCTGTCATACTTCTCTAAAAGGATACCTGCTGCGCTGGAGGCAATCGTAAAGGGAACGTAAAGAGATTGGAGGTTCTAGTTTACAAAGTCGAAATAAAAAGGGCGCGTCCATACGGACACGCCCCTGTGCACAACAATGCAAAGAACGACTTAGAAGCTACCGCGCTTCAGGAAGTCGGGAAGCTCGAACTGATCGTTGCCGAAGTTAGGAAGCTCGGTGCCACCGACGTTGCGGGTCGGAGCGGCCTGAGCCGGGCTCGTGGCAGGAGCGGTGCGCTGCGGCTCAGCGGAGGCAGCGGCCTTGCTCTGAGACTGCTGAGCAGCAAAGAGCTCGTCCTGACGGTTGACGTTGGAGTCGGAGAAGCCCGTAGCGATGACGGTGATACGCACCTGATCGCCCAGGGACTCGTCGACAACGGTACCGAAGATGATGTTGGCCTCGGGGTCGACGGCGTTGGCGACAACGTCGGCGGCGTCGCTGATCTCCTGGATGCCCAGGTCCTTGGAACCGGCGATGGAGAGCAGCACGCGCGTGGCGCCATCGATGGAGCTCTCGAGCAGCGGGCTGGAGATGGCCTGCTGGGCAGCGTCGACGGCACGGGTATCCCCAGAAGAGGTACCGATACCCATCATGGCGGTACCGGCCTGCTTCATGATGGTCTTAACATCGGCGAAGTCCAAGTTGATGATACCGGGGACGGTGATGAGGTCGGTGATGCCCTGGGTGCCCTGGGAAAGGACGCCATCGGCAATCGCGAAGGCCTCGAGCATGGTGGTCTTCTTCTCGGCGATGTCGAGCAGCTTATCGTTAGGGATGACGATCATGGTGTCGACGCAATCGGAGAGGGTCTTGATGCCCTCCTCGGCGCTCTTCTTGCGCTTGCGGCCCTCGAAGGTGAAGGGCTTGGTCACGACGGCGACGGTCAGCGCACCGACCTCGTTCATCGCGATATCGGCAACGATGGGAGCAGCGCCGGTACCGGTGCCACCGCCCTCGCCGCAGGTGATGAACACCATGTCGGCGCCAGCGAGCGCCTCGGCAATGTCGTCGCGGGACTCATCGGCAGCCTTGCGGCCAACCTCGGGGTTGGCGCCGGCGCCCAGGCCGCGGGTAAGGTCGGTGCCGATGTGCACCTTGATATCGGCATCAGAGATCGCGAGTGCCTGAGCATCGGTGTTGATGGCAACAAACTCGACGCCGCGGATGCCCTCTTCGATCATTCGATTGACCGCGTTGGTACCGCCGCCGCCGACGCCGACCACCTTAATGACGGCAAGGTAGTTGTTGATCTCTGTCTCGTGCATGTCGGTCCTCCGAACAAAGGTTATAGCCATAGCATGGGTCGACCCCTGCGCACATTAACCTTCAGGTTGAAAGTAAATGCAAAGGTAAACCGTATTATGTTTGCACATTATGAACGTATCAGTCAAATAATTGACCGTGAAAACCAAACAAACCAGATAAACGGCGTGGTATGGCCCCTCAACAAAGCATCAACCTGCGCTACGAGGTCGGAGCGTTCCTAAATGTATAGTTACCCGGAGAGCGCACATTGATATACGTTACGCCCTCTACCTGCGAAAGCAGCTTGGTGACTACGCGCTCCTTCTTGACGATATCGTTCGAATCGCCCAGCGACACCTCAATGCCGTTATTGAGGTTTGCCGAGATGGCTTCGACCGAAGGCGTGGAAATATCCTTGACTTGTCCCAAGAACTCGCTCGAAAAACCACGCACATAATCCAAGCCAGCCTTAACGGCCTTGGAGCTCACCGCCTGGCCGGAAACCGGAGCGACATCCGCCGAGACATCAGTCAACAACACCGCGCCATAGTGCTTAGCGAGCGCCAGCGCGGCATCAATGCCGGTCAGGGTATTTGAGCCCTGCCCCGTCGTGATGACGTTGCCCTGGTCATCCACTTCGACCGACGTCGACAGCGGGGCGATCCAGGTGTCATCATCCCCGATGGCCCAGGCAAGGTCATCGGAGCTGATATAGGCAATTGCGATGACCTTGCGCTCCATAGGCGTAATGATGAGCGTATGCGGGAACTGACGCTGGACATCCACGCCCGAGACCCACGGGTTCTGCTTGAGGTCCTCGGTAATCTGGTCGGGATCGACGTTAATAAGCGACGTTCCCTCGGGCAAATCGATCAGCTGGATAGCATCGTGCTTCGTCACATGCTCGCTGCCTTGAATCTGAATATCAGTGGCGGTAAACAATCCAGAGTTAATCACCACGATGGCAACGACGACGAGCACGGCAAAGACGGCCAAAACGCCGCCCACGATTTTGCCTTTGCCTGTAACGACAGAAGCGGCGTCTGATGTTTTATTTGCCATCGCCCTAAGTGAAGACAACGGGTTGACGCCTTTTTTACCCGAAGGCTTCTTGGCGGTAGCCGGCACCGATGTCAGCAAGCGCGGTTTCGATGCGCCCAGTGTGCGACCCGGACGCGCCGCTTTAGCTCCCGTCGAGGGCTTAGGAGTTGCCATAGGACGGGCAGGCTTGGCGCCCATAACAGGCTTTGACGTCAACGAGGGACGCGAGGACTTTTTTGCGGCCGGACGATTGCCGAGCTGCGAGCCGACAACCGGACGACTGGTCTGTCGAGCATGCCCGACAGACTTAGAGTGCGCAATGGTATTGCGTTGAGGTTTGGCAGGCGCGCCGGAACGCCCTCCGGCGCGGCGGAAGGTGGGTTTCGATGCTCTAGAAGCCGAGGAATTTAACTTCCGGTCTGAGCTCGATGCCATACGCCTCCCTCACCTTTCCGTGCACATGTCTGATAACCGCGGCAACGTCATCGGCCGAGGCAGTTCCGTTATTAACGATAAAATTAGCGTGAACGGGCGAAACTTCCGCACCGCCAATCGAAAAACCCTTTAATCCACAATCCTCGATAAGCTTGCCCACACTCGCATCGGGCGGGTTGCGAAAGACCGACCCGCAGGATGCGCGACCCATGGGCTGCGTACGTTTGCGCCTCGTCAGGTACCGCTCCATGCGCTCGCGAATGTCGACCTTGGGCGCCGGTTTAAGCTTAAGCACGCACTCGAGGATGATCTCATTGCGGGGAAGGCTACATTCTCGGTAGCCCCAAGTGATCTCGGACCCCGCATAATGCTTGATACCGGATGCCGGGTCAAACGTTACGACATCCTCAACCAGCGAGCCAATCCACTCGGTCCGTGTGCCTGCATTCATAGATATCGCACCGCCAACCGAACCAGGGATGCCAACGGCAAACTCAAGGCCCGAGAGGCTACGCGACAGGGCATCGTTGACCAGGCGCGCAAACATCACGCCCGCACCGACCGTCAGCGTACAACCGTCATCGGCAACAACCGTGCGCTGAAACTCACGTCCGAGCGAAATGACGGCACCGCGATAACCGCCATCGGCAACCAGCAGATTGGAGCCCTTGCCGATGATGACCCACGGCACCTGCTCGCGATCGAGCACCGCCACGGCGCGGCGGAGGGCATGATAGCTATGGCACGTCACAAAGAGGTCAGCCTTGCCGCCGATACGATAGCTCGTATGACGCGCAAGGCGCTCGTCCTCGATCACATCCGTGTCGATCGTGCCCGAGAGCGCCATGACGGCGTTAAACAGACCCATTAGACTTAAGCGTCTTTCTTGGCAGTCAAATACTCGATAAACTCGGGGCCGACGGTCGTAACGTCACCGGCACCCATAGTGAGCAGCAAGTCGCCCTCGCCCACCATCTGCTCGAGCTCCTGATTGAGCTCAAGACGGCTGGAGCAGTACACGACCTCCTTGCCAGGATGCTTGGCGCGCACGGTATCGGCGAGCATCTTAGAGGTAACACCCGGAATGGGCATCTCGCCAGCCGAGAACACATCAATCAGCAGCAGTTTATCGGCATTGGCAAATGCATCGGCAAAGTCGTCGCACAGGGCCTGCAGACGCGAATAACGGTGCGGCTGGAACACGACGTCGACATGCTTGTAGCCCAGCGACGAAGCGGCAGCAAGCGTCGCCTTGATCTCGGTGGGGTGATGGCCGTAATCATCAACCACGGTGATGCCATCGATATCGCCCACGTGGGTAAAGCGACGGCGGACGCCCTCAAAGCTCGAGAGCGCCTTGGCGGCGGCGTCGATGTCAAGGCCCAGGACATGGGCGA
>CAVHBE010000132.1:0-3930 GCA_963634045.1 Methanobrevibacter smithii | reverse complement strand
ACAAAGAGCATAACCCCCGACAGATCTTGGGGCAGCTGCTCCAGAATGTCACACGCGACGATGAGGCCGGTCACGTCCACGTTGCCGCCAAAGTAGCGGTTCTTGATGGCCGTGACAGTGCCGGCGAGTCCCTGGGGTGACTCCACAAAGCGGGCCACCGTGTCGCGTGCGCTGGCGCCCGAGAGGCACAGCAGGTGCTGGTTGCGCTCGGCGATTGTCTCGCGAACGCGACGCAGACGCTCGGCGTCGGCGGCAAGCACGTCGTCGGTCTCGTCCAGATACGAGCGGATCATGCCGATGCCGTCGTAGTACTGCGGGTAACCGTCGTAAAAGTCTGCCTCGGGAGGATCAATGCCGGCGTCCAGGTAGAACTCGTCGCTCATCTGGAAGGTGTGGCGGCCAAAGCGCTCGAAGGCGCGGTCCTGGAACGGTCGGATCATGGCAATGGTCTCGCGCGCCAGCTCGGGCTTGTCGCTGTAGGACCAGCTAAAACGGTTCTGATGCTTGGTAAAACCGAGCGGCACGATGCCCAGGCTCGTGATCTGCTCGTGCTCCTCGCAAAAGCGCAGGGTTTTTTCCAGCTCCTCGCCGTCGTTCATGCCGGGGCACAACACAATCTGCGCGTGAATCTCGATGCCGGCGGCCATGATGGCCTCGAGTACGTCCATGCCTCGCTGGGCGTTGCGGCCCATCATACGACGGCGGACGTCGGGGCTCACGGCATGGACCGACACGTTCATGGGGCTCATGTTGCGTTGGATGACGTTTTGCACGTCCTCGTCGGTAAGGTTCGTGAGCGTGACAAAGTTGCCCTGCAAAAAGCTCAGGCGGTAGTCGTCATCGCGAATATAGAGCGTTGAGCGGCCGCCCTTGGGGAGCATCGTCATAAAGCAGAACACGCAGGCGTTTACGCAGGTACGCATGCCGTCGAAGATGGGGCCATCGAACTCCAAACCCCAATCCTCGCCCGGGAAGCGGTCGAGCTCGACGGGGGTGACGCTGTTGTCGCGCGGGTCGAATACCTCGAGGTCGACGGTGTCGTCGTCGGCCTCCCAGAGCCACACGATCATGTCGGTGAGCGCCTCACCGTTGACCGTGAGCACGCGCATGCCCGGCTCGATACCCACATCCCACGCGGGCGATTCGGGACGCACGTTCTTGATGAGCGCGCCCTCACCCGGCTCGGGGTCGCGGCTGCGCCCGTAATCGGCCACCTCGGCGGCGTATGCGGGTACGGTCTGGTCCATGGTTAGCGGTAAAGCTCCTTGATGCGCTCGACGGCGCGCTCGATGTGTTCTTGTGGGGTGGAGGCTCCGGCGGTGATGCCGATGTGGTGAGCGTCGGTAAACCACGCGGCCTGGAGCTCGGAAGCTTCCTCGATGTGATGCGTGTGCTCGCAGGCGTCTGCACAAATCTGCGCCAGGCGGCGGGTGTTGCCCGAGTTCTTGCCACCCACGACGACCATGCAATCACAGCGTTTGGCAAGTGATGCGGCTGCCTGCTGGCGCTCGCTCGTGGCGGCGCAGATGGTGTTGATCACGCGCAGCTCCTGCACGCGCGGGGTGATAGCGGCCACGACCTCGGCGAGGTTCTGCGCGGTCTGAGTGGTCTGCACAACCAGGCCCACCTTGCCCTTGAGCGACAAGGCGTTGGCGTCGGCGGCACAGCTCACGACCTGTGCATCTTTGCCGGCGTGGCCAAGAATGCCCTCGACCTCGGGATGACCCGGCTCGCCTACGACCACCACGCGGTAGCCTTCGCGCACCAGGCGCTCGGCTGCCATATGGACCTTCTTCACGTAGGGGCAGGTGGCGTCGACCACGTTGAGGCCGCGCGTGCGGGCAGCATCGATCACCTGCGGTACCACACCGTGGGCGCGGATAATCACGGTGCCCGACGCGGCGTCATCCAAGGTGTCGGCCAGGCCCACACCTGCCTCGGTGAGCTCGCGTACCACGATGGGGTTATGGATGAGCGGACCCAGGGTGTGGACCTGAGTGCTCTCCCCCGCCTGCGGGGCGGCCGCCAGCGCCATGTCGAGCGCGCGCTGCACGCCGTAGCAAGTGCCGGCGTGGGCGGCGATTTCGATGGTGGGGACGACCTCCTCAGTGGCGGCCGCGGCGGTGTTCGTCACGTTCTCGCTCATGGCTAGAACCTGCCCGGATGCTCGTCGCACAGATCGTCTCGCATGGCGTAGACGCGGTTCATGGCCTCGGACTCAAACCATTCCAGGCGCTCCGTGCGCTTAAGCCCGGCCGGTGCGTCGGAAAGAGAGACGGCCTTGCCGGCGCGGATCCAGCACTTCTTGGGACGCATGATCTTTTTGCCCGCGGGTGTGATGTCGGACCAGCCGCAGATGGCGAGCGGGTTGACGGGTGCCTTGCCCATCTGAGCGATGAGCGCAAAACCGCCGTGGACCTCGGGTTTGATCTCGCGCGAGCGGAGGCGCGTGCCCTCGGGGAAGATCAGAACGTCCTCGCCGCGCTGCAGCGCATGCTGGGCGGCGCGCAGGCACTTCATATCGGCAGTGCCACGCTCCACGGGGATGCCGCCAACGCGGCTAAAGGCCCAGCGCACAATCTTGCTCTTGGCGAACTCGGACTTAAAGATGGGACGAATGCGGCGCCCCCCAAAGAACAGCGCCGTCTCCACGGCCAAGAGCTCTGCCATCGAGGTGTGGTTGCAGATGACCACGCTGCCGCGGCCTTCCTGGCGCTCAAACAGAAGATCGGCGTCCTCGACCTTCCAACGCCACATGAGCTTGGAGAAGGCCCAAAGGATGGCCATGACTACGACGACGGTGCCGCGGATGAGCGCTGGAAACTCGGCGTAGGGGGCGTTGTAATAGTCCTCGGGCGTCTGCTGAAACAGGCGCATGGGCTACCTCCTTTGGTTGATAAGGTCCTCGATTATCGAGACGACCTCGTCGATGGTGTGGGCGGTGGAGTCGACGTGCACGGCGTCCTCGGCGGGCACGAGCGGGGCGACCTCGCGGCTGCTGTCAAGCTTGTCGCGCTGCTTAAGGGCGTCGAGGGTCTCGTCGACCTCGGCTTCGAGCTGCTCGGACGTGAGCGGCTGAGCATCGTTTTGGTGACGCTGCAGCACGCGGCGGCGGGCGCGCTCGCGCGGGTCGGCGGTCAGGAAGACCTTGACCTGCGCGTTAGGGAACACGACGGTTCCGATGTCGCGACCCTCGGCGACGATATCGCGGTCCTCGGCGGCGCGGCGCTGGTGGATGAGCATGGCGGCGCGCACGCCGAGACCTTGGACACGTTGGCGTCGACCTGCGGGGTGCGGATGGCGGCCGAAGCGTCCTGGCCGTCAATGGTTAGGCGCGTATCCTCGCCGGTGCCGTTGGTAAAGCGAATTTCGATCTGCTCGGCGAGGGCATCGATGGCTGCCTCGTCATCCAGGTCGATGCCGCGGTCGAGCGCGGCGAAGGTGACGGCGCGGTACATGGCGCCCGTGTCGAGCTTGTTAAAGCCCAGCTGGCGGGCGATCTCCTTGGCGATGGTGGACTTGCCGGATCCGGCGGGGCCGTCGATGGCGACGATCATGCAATGCTTCCTTTCGATGATTGACGTGCTGGTATGGTTCGCGGGCGTTGGGGCGCGGCGGGTTGCCTAGCCCGTGTAGCGCTCGCGGTAGGTGTTGCGCTTGGGTGCGGAGCCGTGGCTGCCGTGGTGACGCGTGCGGGAAGCGGGGTTGGCCGCTGTCGCGTTGGGGTTGCCCCGCTTGGCGCCCGCCTGCTTGGGCGGGATGCCGCCCGCTTTAAGGATCTGCACCTCGCGGTCGGTGAGCTCGCGCCACGAGCCCTTGGCCACGCCCTCGAGCTCCAGGCCGGCAAAGTTACAGCGGTGTAGGCGGATCACCGGATGGTGGATCTTGCTCAGCATGCGCTTGACCTGGTTCTTGCGGCCCTCACGGATG
>CAVHBE010000131.1:0-3181 GCA_963634045.1 Methanobrevibacter smithii | reverse complement strand
CTCAAAGACATCTGTTTGCCAAAGTGCCCACAGTGCAAAAAGACCCGCCAACGAGTAGCCGGCAACGCCGCGCCAGGCGGGCGGTTGCGGGAGCGATGATTCGGCCTGGGGGATTATCTGCTTCAACAACTCGTCAAGAAAACCAGCAGCCTGTCCGCCAAAGGGCTCGGCATCTCGTATAGTTCCGTCGCATTCCCAAGGGCTCAGCTCGCGATTCCAATCGAGCCCTCCAATGGCGACAAGGGTGAACGGCGGGCAGTCGAGCTCTCGGCAGCGCTCGTAGGCTTCACTACCGTCGCCCATAACCACGGGGAGATAGATGACGGGCGCGCCTTCCACACACTCTGAATAAACGGTTATCTGCTTATGATGCGCTTCCAAGGCAGGCTTCTCTCGGTGTTGTGATATTGACAGCCTCAATTGTCGCACGCTGACACGGGGGCAGACGCTAAAAGAAAGGCGCGGAGCCGCTCGATGCGATTCCGCGCCTTGTTGTTTTGCTTTAGCAGACTATGCCGTTACGCCACGAAGAAGTAGACGAGGAAGGCGAGGGCTGCGATCCACATGAGCGGCTTGATCTTGGAGGCCTCGCCCTTAAAGAGCGCGACGACCACGTAGGCGATAAAGCCCAGGCCAATGCCGGCAGAGATGGAGTAGGTGAAGGGCACGCCGGCGACAATCATGAACGCCGGGAAACCCTGCGACACGTCGGACCAGTCGATCTCGGAGGCCTCGCTCATCATGAGGTAGCCGACGTAGACCAGAGCACCGCAGGTGGCGGCGCTGGAAACGATGGTGACGATGGGGGAGAAGAACGCGGCGAGAATGAACAGCACGCCGGCGGTGACGGAGGTGAGACCCGTGCGGCCACCGTCGGCAGCGCCAGAGGTGGACTCGACGAAGGTGGTGATGGAGGAGACGCCCATGAAACCGCCCACAGCAGCGGCGGCGGAGTCGACGATCAGGATCTCCTTGATATTCTCGACGTTGCCGTCGTCGGTGAGGAACTCGCCCTGCTTGGCCACGGCCATCGCGGTGCCCATGGTGTCGAAGAAGTCGCTCATGAGCAGCGAGAACGAGATGACGAGGAGCGCGGGGTCGGTAAGGACCTTGACGATGGCGGGCACGCCGCCGGCGTCGGCGATGGGGCCACCGATGCTCGAGAAGTCGAGCGGGGCGATGATACCGGTCGGAGCCTGGGTCACACCTAGGGGGATACCGGCGATGACGGCGACGACGATGCCGATGAGCAGCGAGCCGGGGACGTTGCGGCAGGCGAGGGCGACCGTCACCAGGATGGAGATGATGCCGACGATGAAGGTGGGGGAGGTGATGTCGCCCAGACCGACGAGTGTACCGGCGCCAGCGGTGATAATGCCGGCATCGCACAGGCCAATCATGGCGATGAACAGGCCCAGACCCACCGAGATGGCGTGACGCAGGACAACCGGGATGGCGTCCATGATGGCCTCGCGCAGGCCACAAAGCACGAGCAGCAAGATGACGATACCCTCGAGGAAGATGACGCTCATGGCCACGTGCCAGTCACCGCCGCAGACGGTGGTGGTGATTCCGGCGATCATCGCGTTGACGCCTAAGCCCGACGCGCAGGCGAGCGGGCGGTTGGCGAAGATGCCCATGCAGATGGTCATGATGCCGGCGCCCAGGCAGGTGGCGCAGGCGAGCGCTCCCGCATCGATGCCGGCGCCCGAGAGCACCGCAGGGTTGACGGCGATGATGTAGGCCATCGCCAGGAATGTTGTCAGTCCAGCGCGAAGTTCGGTCCCGATTGTGGACTTGCGCTCACTGACGTGAAAAAGTTCGTCCATGCATACCCTTTCCTTGTTCGGCCCCGAGTTTAGGCCGATTGACACGAACTCAACTACTATATCGCCTTTGAAAGGTTGATGTTCCTCGCATGTTGATGTTCGGCGCTTTGTAGCAGACGGACGGTATTTTTCGCATGAAAATGTGTGGGTACCGTATACTTAAGCAGTTACAACGACCCCTATGGAGGAACGTATGATTAAAGAGCTCTGCCACGACGAGGCTGTTCTGTCCCAGCGTTGCGAGGTCGCGACCGTCGAGGACGAGTCGGTGGCACAGGACCTGATCGATACCATCAAGTCGCTCGACGATGCCGGCTGCCTTGCCGCTAACCAGATCGGCGTCACCAAGAAGGTCTGCGTCTACCTGGACGATGCCGGCGAGCCCCATGTGCTCTACAACCCCCGTCTGGTGTTTGGCCTGGGCGCCAGCAAGATGGAGGAGAGCTGCCTGACGCACGAGGAGGTCACCAAGTCCACGCGCTACATCAAGTGCAAGGTCGCTTATGACGTGATCGTCGACGGCAAGATGCGCGAGCGCAAGCAGGACTTCGTCGGCTTCGAGGCGCAAATGGTCCAGCATATGATCGACCACTGTCTCGGCAAGTTGGTCTAAGGGGATCAAAGCACCGCACCTTGCCGCTCAATCGTCGCTTGCGTACCGTTAGTACGCGGCGCCCCTCTTTCGTGGCAATCTGCGGCACTTTGACCCCTTAGACGACCTGCGGGGTTAACTTGGTTGAGTTTATCCAGCTTGAATAGTCCGGGCGTGACATTGTTGTCATGTCCGGGCTTTTGTGTTTAGCGCCTTTTTGTTTGGTGACAATAACCTTAGCAGGAACGTAAAGCTAGGAGGCGCTATGTGCACGAGTATTCGATTTACCGATAATTCTGGCCACATGTATCTGGGCCGCAATCTCGACTGGAGCTTTGACTACGGCCAGCAGGTTCGCGTGATGCCGCGCGGGTTTCACATTCCGTATTCGTTTATCGACGACGCGACAGCGGCACACGCGGTGATCGGTATGTGCATCGATTACAAGAACTACCCTATGTTCTTCGATTGCGGCAACGATGCGGGCCTCGCCGTAGCGGGCCTCAATTTCCCGGGTTATGCCGAGTATGCCGAGGGGCCGGTTGATGGAAAGACCAATATCGCGGCCTATGAGTTTCCCCTGTGGGTGGCAGCGACGTTCTCGACGGTCGATGAGGTCGAGGCCGCGCTGCGCGACACGGTGATTGTTGCCAAATCTGCAGGAGAGGGGCTGGGCGTGTCGCTGCTCCATTGGATTATCGGCGACAGCCAGCGCAGCATCGTGGTCGAGATGATGGCTGACGGCCTGCATGTATACGAC
>CAVHBE010000130.1:0-10201 GCA_963634045.1 Methanobrevibacter smithii | reverse complement strand
GAGCAAAGCCTTGCCTGCTACCTGCCCGACAACCTCGATGAACTCACCTACGTGCCTCTCGGCATGGAAGAGGCCGTCGAGAACTTTAAAAACCGTGCCCGCAAAGGCAAGAAGCGCCTGCCACAAGAGTCCTAGGGGCCTCTGATGGTCGCAGCGTCAGCAAACAAGCGCAAATAGGCGCCAATGAACGACCGTCAAGCCTAAGTGAGTAGACTTTTTTGCAATAGCCAAGCACAACCCGAATAACGAAAACTAAAACCGCAGGTAGATCCCTTGCACAAAAGCCATGTGCTCGCGATATCGCAAAAAGTCTACTCACTTAGCTGGCAACTGCACCAAACAGCTGGACAGAACGCCCATTTCCTGCATTTTCTCGCGCGCTGGCACCCCGCGCCGCCGCTACGCCATAATAGTTGGCGGACAAACGCGAGAGAAAGCAACCACATGGCACAGACCACGACAGATACTTCCGCCAGCACCGTTTCCGGCGCCGGCGCCGCCAGCTCGTTCTCGGGCGGCACGGGAACCGAAGCCGAATTCGGCTCACTCGGTGCGCTCTCCCCCACCTGGTGGGAGCCCGAGGACGGCAGCGAGCCCGAACCGTGGCTCACGCCCGACCGGGCCTTCGAACGCTTCTTTGAATGGACGAGCAATCGCGGTATTGAGCTGTGGGACCACCAGGAAGAGGCCCTCATGGATCTAGCCGCCGGTGACCATGTCATTTTGGGAACACCGACCGGATCGGGCAAGTCGCTTGTCGCGCTGGGCATGCTCTTTATGGGCATGGCTCAGGGCAAGCGCTGCTACTACACGGCTCCCATCAAGGCTCTGGTCAGCGAGAAGTTTTTCGACCTTGTGCAGGTGCTCGGCCGCGATAACGTAGGCATGATCACCGGCGACACGCATATCAACACCAAGGCACCCGTCATCTGCTGCACGGCAGAGATCCTTGCCAACGACGCACTGCGCGAGGGCGAAGATGCCGACGTGGGCTGCGTGGCCATGGACGAGTTCCACTACTTTGCCGACCCCGACCGCGGTTGGGCCTGGCAGGTGCCGCTGCTCACCCTGCCCCACACGCAATTCATGCTCATGAGCGCCACGCTCGGCGATGTCACTGCCATCGCCGCCTCACTCGAGGAACACACCGGTGCTACCTGCGACTTGGTCGTCGATGCCCCGCGCCCCGTGCCGCTGAGCTACGACTACGTGACGACCTCGCTCGAGGGCACGGTCGAGCTCGCCATGCGCCGCGGCGAGGCCCCGCTCTATATCGTGCACTTTAGCCAGGATGCCGCCCTTGCGACGGCACAGTCGCTCGCCAATTTCGGCATTGCCAGCAAGGAGCAGCGCGAGGCCATTAAGGAAGCTGCCAAAGGCACGAGCTTCTCGACGGCCTTTGGCAAAATTCTCAAGCGCCTGCTTGGCTGCGGCGTCGGCGTGCACCACGCCGGCATGCTGCCGCGCTATCGCCTGCTGGTCGAGCGCCTGGCGCAGCAGGGTTTGCTGCCCGTCATCTGCGGTACCGATACGCTCGGCGTCGGCATCAACGTACCCATCCACACTGTGGTGCTCACCGCGCTCACCAAGTTCGATGGCTACAAAATGCGTCGCCTGCGCGCCCGCGAGTTCCATCAGATTGCCGGTCGCGCCGGCCGCTCGGGCTTCGATACCGAGGGCATGGTGATTGCCGAGGCACCCGAGCATGAGATCGAGAATGCCAAGCTTATGGCCAAGGCGGGCGACGACCCCAAAAAACTCCGTAAGATTAAAAAGAAAAAGGCCCCCGAGGGCTTTGTCACCTGGAACAAGCAGACCTTTGAGCGCCTGATCGAGACGCAGCCCGAGACGCTCAAGCCGCGCCTGCGCATCACGCACTCCATGGTGATTAGCGTGGTCGAGCAGGGCGGCGATGCCCGAGCCCGCGTACACGACCTCATCGAGACGAGCCTGCAGACTCCCGAGGAAAAGGCAAAGCTCGAGGTTCGCGCCGACGAAATCTTCGCCACACTCATCGATTCCGGTGTCGTCGTTCGCACCGAGGTGCCGCCCGCACCCGACGCCCCGACTGACGCCGCACCAGACGTCGACTATGCGCTGACGGTCGATCTGCCCGAGGACTTCGCGCTCGACCAGCCGCTCTCGCCGTTCTTACTTGCCGCATTGGAGCTGCTCGATCCCGAGAGCGAGACCTATACCATGGATCTGATCTCAATGGTCGAGGCAACGCTCGAGGATCCCAAGCAGGTGCTGCGCGCACAGGAGCGCGCCGCACGCGACCGCGCGATGGCCGAGATGAAAGCCGACGGCATCGAGCATGAGGAGCGCTTGGAGCGCATTCAGGACGTCACGTATGAAAAGCCGCTCGAGGATTTGCTCGACGCCGCTTTTGACAAGTACTGCCAGGAAGTACCCTGGGCAAACGACTACCAGCTCTCTCCCAAGAGCGTCCTGCGCGATATGCTGGAAAGCGCGAGCGATTTTAAGGGCTATATCCAAAAGCTCGGCATCGCCCGCTCCGAGGGCATTCTGCTGCGCTACCTAGCCGAGGCTTACCGTTCCCTCGATCGCACCGTGCCCATTGAGAAGCGCGACGAGCGCCTGCGCGACATTATCTCATGGCTCGGCTTTGTGGTACGCTCGGTCGACTCGAGCCTGGTGGACGAGTGGGAGAACGCCGGCAACCCGGCAGCACTCGACGCCGCACCGCCGCAGGGCATCGACGAGGTCGTGGCGGACCGCCGTGGCTGCACCCTGCTGGTACGCAACGCACTCTTCCGCCGCGTGACCCTTGCCGCCCGCGAGCATGTTCGCGACCTGGGCGAACTCGACGACGACTGGGGCATGAGCGAGATTCGCTGGCAAAAAGCACTCGACGCTTACCACGAACAGCACGAGGAGATCCTCACCGACGGAGATGCCCGCAGCTCGGCAATGTTTTCCATCGATGAGTCCGACGAGAAAACCGCGCACGTATGGCACGTGCACCAGATCTTTGCCGACGAGGATGGAGACCACGACTTTGGCATCATGGGCGATGTCGATCTGGACGCCACGCAAGACGGCGGCGAGGTCATCTTCAAAAACTACCGCGTCGGCTTTATCGAGGACTTGCTCGAAGACTAGCCGGGCGCAATGGAACGAAACGAAGCGGGGCCGCTGGCAACATCGCCAGCGGCCCCGCTTTTTACGCGATACGCTATGCCTTACTCGGCATCCTCGACCTCATACGAATCCGCCTCGGCTGGCTCATCGTTTGTCTCTGGCGCAGCCCCGCGTGCCTCGTCAAACGCTGCCTTCATGGTCTTATTACCCCACGTGAGCTTGCGAATGGTAAGATCGTCGGCTTTCTTATTGGCTAGGCGCAGGTTGTTCTCGGAGGACAGCAACGCCTCCTTGGTTTTCTGCAGATGGCTAATCGTCTTGTCGATCTCATCGATCGCCGTTTGGAACTTGCGACTCGCGATCTCGTAGTTGCGACCGAAATCATTCTTGAACTTTTCCATCTTGGCTTCGAAGTTCGTAACGTCGATATTCTGCTGCTTGTACTCCGCCAGCTCCTGCTTATAGCGCAGCGAACCCATGGCGGCGTTGCGAAGAAGCGTGATCATGGGAATAAAGAACTGTGGACGGATCACGTACATCTTCTCGTAGCGATAGCTCACGTCCACGATGCCGGCGTTGTAAAGCTCGCTCTCGGGTTCGAGCAACGTGCAGAGCACCGCGTACTCGCAGCCTTTCTGGCGACGATCGTGATCGAGTTTCTTAAAGAAGTCCTCGTTTTTATGCTTGGTCGCGGTCTCGTCGTTCTCGTTTTTCATCTCGAACATAATCGAAATGACCTCGTTGCCACTCGCGTCGCATTCGCGGAAGATAAAGTCGCCCTTGGTGCCCTCGGACGCATCGTTATCCTTCTCGAAGTACGCGTTAGGAAATGCCGTCATGCGCAGACGGTTAAACTCGGTCTCGCAGTGCCGCTCGAGCGACTCGCCCACCATCTTGGTGGACAGGCGAACCTTCATGTCCTTAAGGCGCTCGATCTCTTCGTCCTTGTAGCGAATCAGGTCATCGCTCGCGCGCTTGGCTTGCGCAAGCTCGAGTTCGTGTGCCGCCTTGGCCTGTTCCTCGCGAGAATCGCGCACTGCCAGCTCGCTCGTCAGCTTGGCGCGGGCTTCGTCGCGCTCGCGATTCGCTGCGGCGACTGCCTCTGACAGGTTCATTTTCGCCGTCAGCTCCTGCTCGCGCAGCTGGGCACGCAAGCCTTCTGCTTCCTGCTCAGACTGAGCCTTTGCGGCGGAAAACTTCTCTTGTACCTTCGCGCGATAGTCAGTAAGCGTACGCTCGGCCTCGCTGCGAGCGGCATCGAGCTCGCGCTGCGACTCGGCAGCAGCAGCGGCAAGCGCCATCTCCTGAGCCTTGTCTGCCGCGGCAAGCTTGGCCTGCAGCTCGGCAATCTGGGCATCGCGCACGGCTAAATCGTTTTGAGCAGCGTTGCGCGCCGCCGACTCGGCAAGCTTGGCTTCATCATCCTTGCGTCCCAGCTGCGCACGCAAATTGTCGATCTCACGCTGGAGCTCGACGTTCTCCTTTTGAGCATCGGCACGGGCCTCAACCGCCGCGCGCTGGCTTGCACTCTCGCGCTCTGCGGCAGCGCCCTCGAGCTTGGCGCGTAACTCGGCGAGTTCAGCATCGCGCTTTGCGACTTCTTGCGCCAGTTTCTGATCCGCAGTGTTCTTCTGTTCGACAAGCTGAGCGTTGCGCTGGGACTCTGCCTCCTGCAAAGCAGCCGTCGAGCGCGAGCGTTCAAGCTCCAGCGCCTGCTCGCCCTCGCGCTGGACTGCCTTCACACGCTCATCCAGGTCGCGCGAAAACTCGGCATCGCGCACTTGCTTGACGATATCCGCATAGCCGGACGCGTCGACCTTAAAAACTTCGCCACAATGCGGGCACTTGATCTCATTCATAGCAGCTCCTCGATGGACGCAAATTTCAACCGCCTACACTCTACCGCGCCGCACGGACAAAAAAGGCGCCGCCATAATGGCAACGGCGCCAGAACCACCACAAAGATGCCTGTCCCCTTTGTGGCGGTTTGTGTGACGGTTCGACAATTACAGTCCAAAGAAGCCGAGGATTTGGTCTCGGCTTACGGGCTTGTAATCGTTGGCATCGAGACCGACATCGTAGCGAAAGATAGGACGTTCGCGATCGCGGTTGCGCGCGTTGGTGCGGTCTCCCCTGCTGTGGATATGCCCGTGCAGCATGATGGCGCCACGTGCCTTGCCATTCCAGCTGAGCATTGGGTAGTGGCTCATCACCAGACGATGGCCCTTGGCATAGCCGGGGGCAATCTCCAGGTAGTCGCGCACGTCTTCCCAAATCTGCGGTACGTCGGGATCTTCCCAGTCACCGTCATGGTTGCCACGGATGAGCATCACGTTCTGACATTCGATGCGCTCGCGCAGGCGCACCGCCTCCGCCAGGGGCAAACGATAGGTAAAGTCTCCCAAGATATAGAGGCGGTCGTCCACAGCCACGCACTCATTGATGGCATCGATGACCTTGCGGTTCATCTCCTCGACCGAGTCAAACGGTCGATCCATGTCGTGCAAGATATTCGTATCGCCCAGGTGCAGGTCGGCGGTAAACCACATCATCGTCCATGTCCTCATTTCGCAACGCGTCAAACTCGTGCTAAGTATACAGACACAGCGATGCGGCGGTTAGCCAAAGAGCCCGCCGAACAGGCCGCGGCGGCGCTTGTCTTGCTTTTTCGAAGCGTCACCCTGAGTTTTCTTGCCCTGCCGTTTCCTACGGTCCTGCTCCAACTCATCGTCATCGAGTAGCATATCCCACTCAAACGGATCGTCTGTCAGATCGAACAGGTCGTCGTCATCAAACACAACCGCCTCCATTGCCGACTAGCGAGCATCCGCCACATAGAGTCCAACGCGCACCTGATGCCACGGGCTGCGCTCGGGAGCAACCTGTTGCACGCGAGCCTCAAATACGTCCTCATGGCCGTAATACATCATCAAGGACAGCGGGCCGACCTCGTTTCCCGGAACATAGCCAAGCTTGGTGTTGCCGTAGTAGATTGCAACCGCCTCGGGATCATGGGGATTATCGCGCTCGGCGCACAGCGTCAGTTTATCGCCCGCTTTAAGATCGCCTAGGACCAAAGCGCCGTCGGCATATTGAAATCCTGCAATATGAAACGACAAAAGAACACGTGAAGGCTCGTACATGGCAACTCCTCTAACGGCCGGATAAACCGGTGTGTAACCTTATTGAGAAGTCTACGGTCCCGTGCGGACACAAATACATCCTGTCTGCGTCCTTCAATCGTTTGCCTCAACGCTTGCGCGACAGAACGCTTGCAGATAAGATAGGAACACGGATGGCACCCGTTGCCGCGGGTCTTGCCAACTCCGATACACGTTTTCATCGTGAGAAGTGGCCGTCTTCGCTTACGCGGGGGCGGCTATTTCATTCGGCCGATAAACAGACCGAGTTCGATAGCCGCAATCAACAACGCCAATAACGAAATAACATCGCTTACGTTCATACCAAATCCCTTCTAAAGGGAGTTGGCCCATCCGTGCTCCACAACAGTAGTCTAACGCAAAATGCAGGTAATAGGAACACTTGTTCGTATTACCTGCGCCCTTTTCTAATGCACAAACATGCGCACGAACTTGTGCTTCCAGCTTGCGTAGGGCGCATACCGAAACGGCACGTCCAGCCAAGTTGCCTTGTTCACGATGCTCTTCTTGTGGCTAAACGTATCGAAGCTCTCGCGTCCATGGTACTGCCCCATACCGCTCGCGCCCATGCCGCCAAAGCCCATATGGCTCGTAGCCAAGTGCATGATCGTGTCGTTGACACAGCCGCCGCCAAAGGGCACGTAGCGCACAAAGCGTTGCTGAACCGAACGGTCCTGGCTAAAGATATACAGGGCCAGCGGCGTCGGACGATCCGTAATAAACGTCTCGGCCTCGTCTAGGCTCTCAAACGTCAGCACCGGCAAGATGGGACCGAAGATCTCCTCCTGCATCACGGCGTCATCGGGGGTCACGCCGTCTAGGATCGTCGGCTCAATCTTGAGCGACGACTCGCGCGCCGTGCCTCCCAGCACGACCTTATCGGGATCGATCAGCCCGCGCACGCGCGCAAAATGCTTAGCATTGACGATATGCCCGTAATCCTCGTTATCGAGCGGATGCTCGCCAAACATACGGCGGACCTCGTCCTTGATGAGGCCCAGCAGCTCGTCGTGCACGCGCGTATCGACCAGCAGGTAGTCGGGCGCCACGCAGGTCTGCCCTACGTTGAGCCATTTGCCAAAGGCGATACGCCGTGCCGCGACCTTCAAGTTTGCCGTCGCATCCACGATGCAGGGGCTCTTGCCGCCCAGCTCAAGCGTCACGGGCGTGAGGTTTTTACTCGCGCGCTCCATGACGAGCTTGCCGACCGGAACGCTACCGGTAAAGAAGATCTTGTCCCAGCACTCATCGAGCAACGCTTCGTTCTCGGCGCGCCCGCCCTCGACAACCGTCACCAGGCGCGGATCAAATGCCTCTTCACAGATTTGCTTGAGCACCGCGCTCGATGCCGGAGCATAGGCACTCGGCTTGATGACCACGGTATTGCCCGCGGCAAGGGCGCCAGCGAGCGGCTCGAGCGTCAGCAAAAACGGATAGTTCCAAGGCGCCATGATGAGTGTGACGCCATAGGGCACGGCTTGCGTTTTGCACACGCTCACGGCGTTAGCGAGGTCACACGGACGCAGGCGCGGACGACTCCATCGGGCCACATGCGCAATCTGATGACGAATCTCGGAAAGCGACGTGCCGATCTCGCACATATAGGCCTCGTTATGCGACTTTCCCAAATCGGTCTTGAGCGCATGGGCGATATCGGCCTCGTGGGCCCGCACCGCATCGCGTAAACTCGCGAGCGCGCGACGTCGAGCATCAACATCAAACGTAGCGTGCGTCTTAAAGTAGGCGCGCTGATCGCCGACGATGCGCGCAATTTCCTCGGTGTTCATGGGCCCTCCTAATTCTCGCTCTCAAACATACCACCTGCAACGACTTCGTACATATGCTCGAGCCCCAAGCGGTCCATTAGAAGCGGAACGGGGTACAGGGGATTGGCCTCGGCATCGGCATGCGCCGCCATCTCGGGAATGTCGGAGCGGCGAATGCCCGTCACATATTTGGGTATGCCCAAGGCGGCGTTCATGCGGTCGACCCAATCGATAAAGGCCTCGGCCGCAAGACTGTCTTGCGCGGTAGCCGGCGCAATGCCCGCCATGCGAGCAAGATCGGCAAGCTTGGGGGCGGCGGCGTCACCATAAGCGCGAAGCATGTGCGGCAGGATGATAGCGTTGGCCAAGCCGTGCGGAATCCCATAACGCCCGCCCAAGCTGTGTGCGATGGCATGAACGTATCCAACATAGGAGCGCGTAAGGCAACACCCGCCTTATACGCCGCCGAAAGCATATTGCGACGCACACGCATGTTGTCGCCATGCTCATAGGCCTCGAGCAAATTGTCGTGGATGAGCTGAACCGCCTGTCGCGCCATCTTGCGCGTATAGGGCGTGGTGCTTCGCCCGATAAAGGCCTCGACGGCATGCGTCAGGGCGTCCATGCCCGTCTGCCCCGTAATGGAGGCGGGCAAGCCGCACGTAAACTCGGGGTCGTGGACTGCAAAACGCGGGATGAGCACAAAGTCGTTAATGGGGTATTTGTAGTGCGTCTCGTCATCGGTAATTACCGCCGCAAGTGTGACCTCGCTTCCCGTGCCTGCCGTGGTGGGGACGGCGATGAGCAGCGGCAGGCGACGATGAATCCGCAGCAGGCCGCGCATCTTGTTGATGGGCTTGTTTGGCTGCGCAATGCGTGCGCCTACGCCCTTGGCGCAGTCCATGGCTGATCCTCCGCCAAAGCCGATAATGGCCTGGCAGGCGCTCTCTCGATACAGGGACGCCGCCTCCTCCACATTCGAGACCGTGGGATTCGCACGCGTTTCGGCATAGACCGTAACGCCAATCCCCTGAGCCGTAAGCGCACGCTCGAGTGATGCCGTGAGTCCCAAACGTGCAATGCCGGGATCCGTCACGATAAGGACCTTCTGGATCGAGCGCTTTTGAAGCACCGCGGGCACATCCTCGGCATGCTCTAAAATGTGCGGCTCGGTATAGGGCAGGATCGGCAATGCAATGCGAAAAACCGTCTGATATGTTCGGCACCAGGCACGACGGGCTAGATGCATAAAGGAAACTCCTTCATTTGTTGATAGGTCAACATTTGCTCGCCCGATTGTACTCAGCGGCGGTCAAAGACGGCCTGCCAATCGTTAATCAATCAACATCTTCATATCTCAAAATTGTTTTATTAAAAATCATTCCTAATAGGCTTCACATTTGGTTGCATTTATGGATAATAGAACTCGTCAAGACGCACGTCCGGAGAGGGCCCTTACGGGACCGGACGAGCGCGCAATCGCCATCGATCGAAAGGATCGAATCATGAAGTTTGTTTGCCCCGTTTGCGGTTATGTGGAAGAGTTCGACGGCGACCAGCTGCCCGAGGATTTTAAGTGCCCCCAGTGCGGCGTTCCCGGTTCTCGTTTCCTGAAGCAGGAGGAGGGCCAGCTCGAGTGGGCCGCCGAGCACGTCGTGGGCGTCGCCAAGATGGAGGGTGTCTCTGAGGACATCGTTGCCGACCTGCGCGCCAACTTTGAGGGCGAGTGCTCCGAGGTCGGTATGTACCTGGCCATGGCTCGCGTCGCTCATCGCGAGGGCTATCCCGAGATCGGCCTGTACTGGGAGAAGGCTGCCCACGAGGAGGCCGAGCATGCCGCCAAGTTCGCCGAGCTCCTGGGCGAGGTCGTGACCGACTCCACCAAGAAGAACCTCGAGATGCGCGTTGAGGCCGAGAACGGCGCCACCGCCGGCAAGACCGATCTTGCCAAGCGTGCCAAGGCCGCCGGCCTCGATGCCATCCACGACACCGTGCACGAGATGGCTCGTGACGAGGCCCGCCACGGCAAAGCTTTTGCCGGCCTGCTTAAGCGCTACTTTGGCTAAGCCAACCGCTTGAGACATAACCTCTAGCTCGATGAGGCCCGGACCGTATTGAACTGCCTCCCATTTCTTGGACATGAGAAATGGGAGGCTTTCTTTATGCGCG
>CAVHBE010000129.1:6068-12230 GCA_963634045.1 Methanobrevibacter smithii | reverse complement strand
GTGTCATGACGGGAACGTCCTCGATGTTGTCCTTGGCGGGATCGATGCCGAGCTTTTTGACGAGTGAGATGATCTTGCTGTTGCCGACGGCTTCCGCCACCTGGATGTAGCCGGTGTTGGAGGAGTATGCCGTTGCCTGCTTTAGCGTGATGTTGCCATAGCTATGGTTGTCGTAGTTTTGGACCTCGGTCGTGGTGCCCTTGGCCTTGAGCGGCGAGTTGCAGTTGAGGGTGACGTTGGGGTTCATGCCGTTTTGGATGGCAGTTGCCAGCGTAAAGGCCTTAAAGGTGGAGCCGACGGGACGCTTGGCCGTGGCATGGTTTACGTGGTTCTCGTCGGCGTTGTAGTCGTAGCCGCCCACCATGCACTTGATGTAGCCGGTCTTGGGGTCGACGACGACCATGCCCATGTCCAGGCCGTCGAGCGAGAGCGTGTCGAGCTGCTCGCGGACGGCATTCTCTGCCACCTGCTGCATCGTGGGGTCGATGGTGGTCTTGACGGTCAGGCCGCCCTTAAAGAGCACGTCGGTCGAGAACTCCTGCTCCAGCAACTGCTTAACATAGGCGACAAAGTAGGGCTGCGAGTATACGTCGACGCCGCTGCCCGAAATCTCGGTCACGTTGAGGGTGATGGGCTCGGCCTGTGCGGCATCGTGCTCCTCCTGGGTGATGTGGCCCAGGCGCAGCATGTTGTCGAGAACCTTGTTGCGGCGAGACAGTGCCAGATCGGGATTGACCGTGGGGTCGTACTGCGAGGGCGAGTTGGGAAGGCCGATCAACAGTGCGGCTTCGCTCAGGGTGAGGTCTGCGGCGCTCTTGGACAGGTAGGTCTCGGCTGCGGCCTCGATGCCGTAGGCGCCGTGGCCGTAATAGATGGTGTTGAGGTACATCATGAGGATCTCGTCTTTGGAGTACATATCCTCCATCTTTACGGCGATGTAGGCCTCGCGCACCTTACGCTCGATGGTCGAGTCGAACTGCTCCTCCTGCAGGATGGTGTTGCGCACCAGCTGCTGGGTGATAGTCGAGGCACCTTCGTGCCCGCCGCCGAGGGTTGCCACCGCAGCACGCGCGATACCCCACAGGTCGATACCGCCGTGCTCGTAGAAGCGCTCGTCCTCGACGTCAACGGTGCCCTGCAGCACGTAGGGGGAGACCTCGTCCTTGGTGATGGACTTGCGGTTTTGCGTGTAGAAGCTCGCGATCTTGTTGCCGTTGCAGTCGACGATCTCGGTGGGCTCGCTCACCAGATACGCGTTGGCGTCGGTGTAGTCGGGCAGATCGGACAGCCAGCGGTTGACGTTGCCGACCATGCCGATGCCAAACGCGACGCCCGCGATAAGCAAAAAGCCCAAAAATGAGAGCAGGATTATGGGCAGAGCATGCGTCTTTGAACGGCTGCGTCCCTGTCGTTGGCGAGGACCCATATATTGACCTCCAGGTATGTCGTGCCGGGCGGCGGATGTGCCGTCGAGGCAGGATGGACATAAGTTATTACACGATAAACCAAACGGGGCGCGCGAGGCCTCGTGTATGCTGGAAGACGGCATTTTTCAGAGTGAATGCATACCTTGGTAAGGAGTTTGCCGATGGCGATTCGGGCGATGGGGCCGAGCGGACAATACGAGACTGGATTGGATGCTGCCGGTGCGGCGCTGCCCGAGCTGCTGGCGCCGGCGGGCGGGCTCGACCAGATGCTTGCGGCCATCGCCGCGGGTGCCGATGCCATCTATGCGGGGTTGGGCGGCTTTAACGCCCGCGTGAGCGCGCATGGCTTTACGGATGACGAGTTTGCGCGCGGCTGCGCCGTGGCGCATGCCCATGGCGTGCGTGTGTACGTGACGCTCAACGTGTTCGTGTTTGACGATGAGTTATCCGACGCGGTGGCGTTGGGAGCTCATGCACTGGAGCTGGGCGCCGATGCTCTGATTGTCGCCGATGCCGGGCTGGCTTGTGTACTGCGCACGGTGATTCCCGGGGTCGAGATTCACCTGTCCACGCAGGCGGGCGTTCATAGCGAAGGCGCCGTGCGGCTTGCCGCCGATGAGCTGGGAGTCGAGCGCGTGACGACGGCACGCGAGCTGACGGTCGACGAGATTGCGGCGCTATGTGCCACGGGCGTGCCCATCGAGGTATTCTGCCACGGTGCGATTTGCATCGGCTATTCGGGGGCGTGCGAGTTCTCGGCCCTGCGGCGTGGGCGCTCGGCGATGCGCGGCGACTGCACGCAGCCGTGCCGCCTGGCGTACGACCTGGTGGACGAGGCTGGACAGAGCGTTGCCGCCGTCGAGGGAGATCGCCTGCTGTGCCCGCGCGACTATCTGGGTATTGCGCATCTGCCCGAGCTTGTAGATGTCGGCGTGGCGTCGCTCAAGATCGAGGGGCGCATGAAGAACCCCGATTACGTATTCAACGTGGTGCGGGTGTGGCGCCGGGCACTCGATATGCTGTGCGACGGCGCGTGGGATCCCGGTGCCGTGGAAGAGCTTGAGCGCGAGCTGGGAAGGTCGTTTAACCGTGGGTTTACCGATGCGTACCTGCGAGGGCGTTCGGGTGCCGAGCTGATGAGCTTTGAGCGTGCGATTAACCAGGGCGTGCGCGTGGGGCGCTTGGTCGCTGTGGGCCACGAAGAGGTGACCGTTGAGCTCGACGCCGCCGTGGCGGCGGGTGACATGCTCGAGATCCGGTTTTATCCGGGTGTCGACGCGCGTCCCGATGTGCCCAAGCGCTGGCCGCAGGTGCCCTGCCCGGTGGATGCCGCAGCGGGGAAGCGCGTCGTCGTGCATTGCAAGCGTAAGGTGGACACGGGCTGCGAGGTGTACCTGATTCGCAGTGCCGGCGTGTTGGATCAGACGGCGGCAGTGTTGGAGCGCATGCGGGCCGAGGCGGATGCGATTGCGCCCGTTGCGCGTGCCGTTGAGGTGCTGCCCTTTGAGGGCGTTGCGGTGGATGGCGGTGCGTCGACGGAGTTGGTGGAGTGCGCGGTTCCCACTCGCATGGTTTTTGCTTGGCAGCTGATGGATGCCGACCCGCGCGGAGAACTCGATTTGTCCGACGCCGTTGTGGTGCTTGACGAGGTGTGCCGCACGGGTGACGCTGACTGGACCCGCTCACTGATGCAGCGTGCCGGGCGCATCGTCTGCCGCAACCTGGGGCAGGTGGCGATCGCTCGCGAGCTGGGCGTGACGTTTGACGTGGCGGCGCCGGTGTTCTGCGCGAATCGGGCCACGCTTACCTGGCTGCGCGGATTCGGTGCGGGGCGGGTGTACTTGCCGGCCGAGTTGCTCGGCAATGATGCGGAGCGTATTGCCGAACTGGCTGCTGAACCCGGCGTCTTGGGTCCGGTCGACGCCGACCGTCCCGAGCTTATGGTGTGCGAGCACTGCCTGCTGACCGCCGAGGGCGTCTGCGCCACCGATGCGACGGGACAGGTCCGTTGCCGCGACTGCTTGCGTCGTCGGCAGGCACGCTATCTGGTCGAGCGTGACGGTACACGTCTGCCAGTTGCCATTGACGCATGCGGCAGGACGAGGATTTTCCTGTCGTAGGTGCCGCGTCGCGTCAGTTTGTTATCATAAGAGAGTTTATGGACTTCCAGCACCGCCGTTTTCGGCGAGGGTGCTATAGCAAAAGGAGGATACCCAATGCTGTCTGTTGACGAGCAAATGCGTATCATCACCTCGGGCGCCGCGCAGATCGTTCCCGAGGCCGACCTTCGCAAGAAGCTTGAGAAGGGCGAGCCCCTCAACATCAAGCTCGGCGTCGACCCCACCAGCCCCGACCTGCACCTGGGCCACGCCGTGCCGCTGCGTAAGATGCGTCAGTTCCAGGACCTGGGCCACAACGTCACCCTCATCATCGGCAACGGTACCGCGTTGATTGGCGACCCTTCGGGCAAGAATTCCACCCGTCCGCAGCTTTCGCAGGAGCAGATCGAGGCCAATGCCGAGACCTACGTGAGCCAGGCCATGAAGATCCTGGATCCCGAGAAGACCACCATCGTGCACAACGGTGACTGGATCCTTTCGATGGATCTGGCCGGTCTGCTGCAGGTGTGCTCCAAGTTCACCGTCGCCCGCATCCTCGAGCGCGACGACTTTACCAAGCGCTACCAGTCTCAGACGCCGATCGCCCTGCATGAGTTCCTGTATCCCGTGATGCAGGCCTTTGACTCCGTGCAGATCAAGGCCGACGTCGAGATGGGCGGCACCGATCAGCTCTTCAACCTGCTCGCCGGCCGTGAGCTCATGGAGAAGATGGGCATGGAGCCGCAGATCGCGCTCACCATGCCGCTGCTCGAGGGTACCGACGGCGTGCGCAAGATGTCCAAGTCATACGGCAACTACATCGGCCTGACCGACGCGCCCAAGGACATGTTCGGCAAGACCATGTCCATCCCCGACGAGATGATCGGCAAGTACTATCGTCTGGCCAGCTCGCTCACCCCGGCCGAGGTCGACAAGATCGACGCCGCCCTGGCCGACGGCTCTGCCGATCCCTATGAGCTCAAGCGCGCTCTGGGTCGCGACCTGTGCGACACCTACCACGGCGCCGGTGCCGGCGACGAGGCTCAGGCTGAGTTCGACCGCGTGTTCAAGGAGGGCCAGCTCGCCGACTTCCCCGAGAAGCACGTTGAGCTGACTGTTAACGACGAGGGCCAGATCTACCTCGCCGGCCTGCTCAAGGACTTGGGTCTTTCGGCGAGCGCCGGTCAGGCCCGCCGCGACATCGACGGCGGCGGTGTCAAGATTAACGGCAAGGCCGTGGCTCCCAAGAGCTACAACATCGACCCCAGTGCCCTCAAGCTGGGCGACACCCTCTCCGTAGGCAAGCGCAAGGGCTTTAAGTTGGTCTAGCAAGTAGGTCAACCTAACATGTGCAATAGGGCCGCAGCCGGGATTCCCGACTGCGGCCTTTTTGGATGATCCCTTGGGGACGGAGGAAAACGGATCACCGAGCCAGACCGACCCCCTCGGTGATCCGTTTTCCTCCGTCCCCAAGGGATCATTTGGCGGTGCCGTTAAGCGGAAGGGGTGTTATCGGCGGCCTCCTTTTGGGCATACAATGGCTATTGGTTTGCTGCGGTGAAGGTTTGTCCGCCCCGCAGCGTTTTCTACGGTTAAAGGAGTATGTATGTCCGTTGAGGTCATGAGGTCTGTGATCGAGGCCGCCGAGGGCCGCGTGCCCGTCGACACGCTGTTTACCAATGCGCAGATTGTCGACGTGTATGGCCAGCGTGTGGCGCCCGGTAGCGTTGCCGTCAAGGACGGTGTGATCGTCGGCGTGCTCTACAACGGTCGCGACGATGCCTCCGGTACCTACGAGGCTGCCGATGTTATCGACTGCCAGGGTCGCTATCTCGCTCCCGGTTTTATTGACGGGCATCTGCATATCGAGTCTTCGAACATCCGTCCCGCCGAGTATGCTCGCATGGCCGCGACGCGCGGTACTACCACCGCCATTGCCGACAGCCACGAGATTGCTAATGTTGCCGGTCTCGACGGCTTGCGCTTTATGATTGAGGACGGCCGCCGCGCACCCATCTCCATCAAGTACATGATGCCTTCGTGCGTGCCCGCGCTGCCCGACGAGCAGGCCGGTGCCGTTATTTCGGCTGCCGATATGCAGGCGTTTTTTGCCGAGCATCCAGGCGATGTCTTTGGTCTGGGCGAAATGATGAACCTGCCGGGCGTCTTTATGGCCGACCCCGAGACCTGCGCTCGCATCGATGCTGCCAACCAGACGCCGTCCAAGCAGGTTGACGGCCACGCGCCGCTCGTTGCCGGTAAGGACCTCAATGCCTATGCCGCAGCGGGCATTATCGCCGACCACGAATCGACGATTCCCGAGGAGGCACTCGACAAGCTATCTCGCGGCATGTATGTGATGCTGCGTGAAGGTACGTGCAGCCATGACCTGGCCAATCTATCGCCGATGCTGCTGGAGAATCCCGCGCGCGCCCGCCGCTGCTGCTTTGCGACCGACGACCGCGCTCCCTCCGATGCGCTTTCGACCGGCATGATCGACAATGCCTGCCGCGTGGCCATCGAGGTCGGCGTCGACCCGGTGGTCGCCATCTCCATGGCGTCCCTTTCCACGGCTGAGGCATTTGGCCTGGACCACGGCTGCCGCGACCCGTACGAGCTCCGCGGCGCAATCGCCC
>CAVHBE010000129.1:0-6058 GCA_963634045.1 Methanobrevibacter smithii | reverse complement strand
GCGCAGGACGGCACCTTTGTGGGCGAGGTCGCACCCGAGACGGCCGATGTCGCCTCTCTTGCCGATGAGCTGCGTGCTTCCGTTAAGCTGCCGAAGCTTTCGCTCGACGTATTCGATTATGCCTTTAAGCCGGGCGAGGCCGTTATCGATGTGATCCCGGGTATGGCTATCACGGGTATGGTCCGTCCCGAGAGCGCCGAGGACTTGCGCCGCATTATGCTGATCGAGCGCCATGGCCGCGGCGTGTCGCTGCAGGCCGAGGGCGCCGATGGCGACGGCCCCGCTGGCCTGGGCCTGGTCGGCAAGCATATCGGTCGCGGCTGGGTGCGCGGTTTCACCATCACGGGTGGCGCCATTGCCTCCACGATCGGCCACGACTCACACAACGTGTGCGTGGTGGGCGACAATGCGGCGGATATGATGGCTGCCGTTGAAGCCGTGGGCCAGGGCGGCCACGTGCTGGTGCGCAACGGCGAGGTCGTGGCGCGCATTCCGCTGGCGCTCGGTGGCCTTATGAGCGAGGGCACGGCCGAGGACGTTGCCGCGCAGCACGACGACTTTATGGTCAAGGCACGCGCCATGGGTATTGAGCCGCCGCTCGACCCCATCATGGGCATCATCTTCCTGCCCCTGCCGGTGATCCCGACGCTCCGCATCCGCCCCGAGGGCATGTTCGACGTCACGACCTTCACCTACGCCGACTAGTCATCGGGGACGTTCTTAAACGACTAGTCATTGGGGACGCTCTTTGGCGTGTCGCCTGACGCCGCGACCGTGAGACCTCTGGCACGCGTGAGCTATTTGCTAGGTCCTTGTAACGTTTGCGCCCGCGGAGTCTTATCTGAGCTCCCTTTGGGTACGTTGGAATCGGATACACGTTCGATTCCAACAAGCCCGAAGGGAGCTTTTCTATGTTTAAACTGATTGCATCCGATATGGACGGCACACTGCTTGACGAAAACGGCCAGGTGCCTCCCGAGACCTACGAACTGATTCTGGCGCTACACGAGCATGGCGTGCATTTCGCCGCATCGTCAGGTCGTCGCTACGATCGCCTGTGCGAGTTCTTTGCGCCCGTTCGCAACAAGATGGACTTTGTCGCCGCTAACGGCGCCCAGGTCTACGCCGACGGTAAGATGGTAGACCGCGAGGTGTATTCCCACCTGGCGATTCGAAGGCTCGCCCAAGCCGTCAGGACGTTTCCCAATCTGCATCTTGCGCTCTTTGACCGAACCAAGTCCTTCCTGCTCGATGACGAGTGCAAGTTCGTGCGTGAGGTCGATAAGGACCTTCCCAATGCCGAGCGCATTTGGGAGCTGCCCGATCCCAGCGTAAATATCATCAAAGCGAGTATCTTTTGCGACGACAGTGCGGTTATGGACAGTGCGTACGTGCTACAGCGCGAACTTGGTCAGCTCTTTACTTTTGCGCCTTCGGGCAACGCGTGGATCGATGCCATGCAGCCTGGTGTGTCGAAGGCCTCGGGTATCGCGCAGCTTGCGGAGCATTACGGCATTGGTCGCGACGAGGTCATGGCGTTTGGCGACTCGATGAACGACTACGAGATCATTCGCTTTGTCGGCACGGGCTGCGCGATGGAAAACGCGCGCCCCGCGCTCAAGGCGGTGGCCGATCGTGTGGTGGGTTGTAACCGCGACCACGCCGTCCAGCAGGAGCTCCGTCGCGTGCTGGAGAGTCTCTCCTAATCCGGCAGATGGGGACGTTCCTTTTCTGCCGACAGTGGGGGACAGTCCTTGCGGCTTTTTGCGAAGAGTGTCCCCAGTGACTAGTCGTTTAAGAACGTCCCCAATGACTAGGCGAGGGCGGCCATGATGGTGCGGGCGGCGCCGTCGTGGTCGTTGTCGTATTCGGTGATGGCGTCGGCGGCCTCGCGGTCTTCGGGCTCGGCATTGATCATGGCCATGCCGTGGCCCGCTGCCTGCAGCATGGGGATGTCGTTGATGTTGTCGCCGAAGGCCCAGGCGTCGGCGAGACGCTCGCCCAGGTGCTCGCATAGCCACGTGAGGGCCGTTCCCTTGGTGGCGCCCTCGCCCATGACCTCGATATTCATGGCGTACGAACGCGTGACCTCAATGCCTCCGAGCGTGTCGAGCTCCGCCGCGATGGCGTCGCGATCGGCCGGGTCGTGCCAGTACATGGCGATGCGTTCGAGTGTCTCGACCTCGTCGATCTTGTTGTCGATATCCATGTCGATCGGCGTTCGTGTGCGCTTGAGCGAAGCCGCAATGTGGGGATCGCCGC
The DNA here is from genome assembly GCA_963634045.1 of Methanobrevibacter smithii. Taxonomy (GTDB): domain Bacteria; phylum Actinomycetota; class Coriobacteriia; order Coriobacteriales; family Coriobacteriaceae; genus Collinsella. Next base: position 3,796 of record CAVHBE010000129.1, on the reverse strand, counting down.
CGCAGAATTCGTCCAGGCGCGTGTAGAGCGAGCGGGGGAGGAAGCACTGCCCGTCCGCGAAGATATCGAAGGTCACATCGTGGCCGGCGGCAATGCTATGGATGCGGTGGGCGATGGCGCGGTCGAGCGGTCGGCTCAAAATGCGCGTGGCACGTGAGGCATCGGTGGGCGTACCGTCGTCGAGCTGCCAGACGCTGGCGCCGTTGGCGCAGACCGCGTAGTGTACGGCGGGATGGGCGAGGATGGGCTCAAAGATGCCCGACAGCGGGCGCCCCGTGCAGGGCACAAACTCAACACCGCGGCGCGCAAGCTCGTCGAGCATCGCCCAGGTGGCATCGCTCATCTGCTTATCACTCGTCAGCAGTGTTCCATCCATATCGGAAAACACAATCATTTGATGCAGCCCTTTCTACTGGCATAAAAAGCGTGGCCGAGGGCGGTGATGCCCTGGCCACGCTCGGGTTCTATAACGGTCCGCGTCCTAGCGATCGGCGAGCGGCTTATACTCCAGCGGCTCGATAACCGGGCGATACGCGGGACGGATGATGCGGTGCGCGCAGAAGAGCTCTTCCATGCGGTGCGCCGACCAGCCGGCCATGCGGGCGACGGCGAACAGCGGCGTAAAGAGCGTCTCGGGCACGCCGAGCATCTTGTAGATAAAGCCCGTGTACAGGTCGATGTTGGCGCAGATGGGCTTGGTCATGCCGTGATCGCGCATCACCTGCGGGGCCAGACGCTCGATACGCTCGATGAGCGCGAACTCCTCGCCCAGGTCCTTCTTGGCGGCAAGCGTGCGCGCGTAACGGCGGCACACCTCGGCGCGCGGGTCGCTCAGTGTGTAGACGGCGTGGCCCATACCGTAGATGAGGCCCGTGCCGTCGAAGGCCCGCTTGTCGAGGATCTTGCCCAGGTAGGCTGCGACCTCGTCCTCGTCCTCCCAATTGGAAACATGCGCACGGATGTCCTCGTGCATGGACACGACCTTGGCGTTGGCGCCGCCGTGGCGCGGGCCCTTGAGCGAGCCGATGGCCGCGGCGTAGGCGGAATACGGGTCGGTGGCCGAGGAGGACAGCACGCGGCAGGCAAACGTGGAATTGTTGCCGCCGCCGTGCTCGGCATGCAGCATGAGCATCACGTCGAGCAGCATGGCTTCGTCGCGGGTGAACGCCATGCCGCCGCGCAACACCTGCAGGATGGTCTCAGCGGTGGAGAGGCCGGGTGTGGGGTGCGGTACATGAACCTCGGAGCCGCGACGCTTGGCGACCGAGGCCATATGCGCGAAGGCGGCGATGCGGGGGAGACGGGCGAGCATGGAGATGGCGACGTCGATTTCGTGCTCGGGTGTAATGGCGTCGGGCTCGGCGTCGAAGGCGTAGAGCAGCAGCACGGCGCGCTGAAGCACATTCATGATGCTCGCCGACACCGTGGTCATGGGGAACTCGCGGACGTATTCGTCGCTCAGGTGCCTAAAAGCGCCCAGACGTTCGCAAAAACCGTCGAGCTCTTCCTTGTTGGGTAGCGAACCCGTGATAAGCAGATAGGCGACTTCTTCGTAGCCGTAGCGATTCTCGGCCTGGGCATTGTTGACCAGATCCTCGATGCTGTAGCCGCGAAGCGTGAGCTTGCCCTGGTCGGGTACGACCTTGCCGTCGACCTTGTTGTAGCCGTGCACATCCGAGATACGAGTGAGGCCCGCGACCACGCCCGAGCCGTCGGCATTGCGCAGGCCGCGCTTGACATTGTGCTCGACAAACAGGCCCTCGTCATAAGGGTCGGTCGGCAGGCCGTGGTAGAGGTTTTCGCTTTCGGGCGAAATCTGACGGCTCGCCTCGTAATCCAGAACCAGGCGGCTCAAGTGGTCATCGAAGCGGTAATAGATTTTCTTGGCGTCGTAAGCCATGCGCGCTCCTCTCGGGGCCGTGTGGGGGCGGCGTGCTTGGGTGCAGATGCGCCGGCCTGTTCCCGCACGGCCTGTTCGCTACAGGCGGTACATAAAGTTAAAGACGTCCTCGCGCTGGATGGACACGTTGACGCCCGAAAGCTCGCCGGCCTCGGCCAGGGCCTTCTGCAGCTCGGCGAAGTCGAGCTTGGACTCGGCGGTGTCGGCCAGCATGGTCATGGTAAAGATGTCCTCGATAATGGACTGCGTAATGTCGCGGATGTCGACGTTGGCCTCGCCCAGAACACGGGTGACGCCGGCGACGATGCCGGGGCGGTTCTTGCCAAGGACGGTGATGACGATGCGGGAGGACGAGATCTCGGCCATGAGAAACCCTTTCGCGTGGTTGCGGCGCGCGCGGGGCGCTCCGCTACGGTACAGTGTTCATCATTGTACCTGTCTGGCGCAAAAAAGGCGCGCTCGCTGCGGCGTTACATGCCTGCAACATGAGCGTAAGGGGGAAGGCCGCACGGGGAAGAGCCGTCTGGCGCGTGTCCGGCTCGTGTTGGGTTGATTTCCGATCTCAGCCGAACACATTGAGCGGACAGGCCGTTCCCGCAGTCAGCCGAACGCCTCCGACGGCTGATTCCGAACTGGAAGCGGAGGGCATCCCCGCCCTTCGGTAGGGGATACCGCTCCGCGGCGCATGCCGCGGGCGGCGCCCCTATCGGACCACCGTGACCTCAGTTGGGATGGGCCCAGCACTGCCGCGTACTCGGTGAGCTAGAGCCAACTGTTCATCTTCACGTCGCGTATGGCGATATTTCGGTCGTCCGGCTCGGTGATGCCGTAGCCGAACGCCTGGAGCGTCTCGATGGACTCCTGGATCCTCTGTTGGAACATGGGACCCGGATCGACCCTCGGCCCGAGGTGCCCGCGCCAAAGGCACGGCGTGGCGCGCAGCATGTTATGGATTTTGGAGATGGGCTCGATGTCGGCGTAGACGTTGAGCGTCGCCATGGCGTCCTTGTGGCCGAGGATCGATTGGAGCGCCTTGATATCGCCGCCTTGGCGGATCCACTGCGTTGCGAACGTGTGGCGAAGGCCGTGGAACGTGATCAGCTCGTCGTTGGTGCCCATGAGGCCGTTGGTCTCCGAGAACGTCTTGAACGCCCTGCGGATATAGCTTGTCGTCGCGAAGGTCGCGCCCGGCTCCGACAGGATGTAGCAGTCCCCGATCTCGACCGCCCCGGTAAGGCCGCGCAAGCGCAGCTTTCCGCAGTCGATCTCGTGGGTCTCCTTCAGGAAGGGGAGTAGGCCGACCGGGTCGATGGGGATACCCCTGGCGTCATGGGTCTTGGTGTCCTTGATGAACGAACCCATTCCCTTCGCGTACGCCACCGAGTGTCTGATCGAGATCAGGCCCGTCTCGAAATCCACATCGCACCACCGAAGGCCGCAGACCTCGCCGATTCGCATCCCCGTGTGCAGGGCGAGTACGACCGCCCTCTAATCCTCGGCGGACCAATCGAGTCCGAACTCCTTTCGGGCATCCTCTTCGCTCATGACTTCGAGAAGGTCTCCGGGTTGGCAACGAAGGGCGAGGCATAGCTGCTCGAGTGTGTTGAAGCGAATGCCGCGAATATGCCCTTTTTTAATACGGGACAGGTTCACGGGCGTGGTTCCAATCCTTTCGGCAAGTTCGTTCGAGGAAATCTTTCGCTCGGCCATGATCTTGTCGAGGCGAACAATTACGGGCATGGCGTTTCCTTACGCAATCTCGTCGGAGTCGAGGTACAGCTCTCGGGCGTACAAGAAGAGCTGGGAAAGCATGAACAGGACGATGCCGAGAACCAGAGAGGTCCAATCGAATGATGAAGCGATCTCTTGGGCGCCGACGGCCCCCTCGCCGCCAAA
>CAVHBE010000128.1:3707-6650 GCA_963634045.1 Methanobrevibacter smithii | reverse complement strand
CATCACCGGTCCCTCTATCCCCAAGATGTTCGGTATGAGCGGACGCCACGTCCATGCCCTTGGCAACCTCATGCTGCCCGAAATCTCCGAGCACGGCGTCAAGGTCATGAGCTCCAACCTTCTGCTCCAAAACGAGACCGACCCCGTCCTTTGGCGCGGTCCGGTCATCGCAGGCGCCATCAGGCAGTTCTGGAGCGAGACCTCGTGGGGCCCCATCGACTACCTGCTGGTCGACATGCCTCCGGGAACAGGCGACGTCGCGCTCACCGTCTTCCAGTCACTGCCCGTCGACGGCATCGTCATCGTCACGAGCCCGCAGGATCTGGTCTCGATGATCGTCGCCAAGGCGGTCAACATGGCCGAGAAGATGAACGTCCCCATTCTGGGCATCGTCGAGAACATGAGCTATATTGAGTGCCCCGACTGCGGCAAGAAGATCGAGGTCTTTGGCAAGAGCAAGCTCCCCGAGGTCGCAGAGCGCTATAACCTCGACATCTTGGGCACGCTTCCCATTAATCCGGCACTCGCCGAGGCCTGCGATAAGGGCGAGGTTGAGACCGCGCTGCCCGATGGCATGTTGCCCAAGGCAGTCTCTGCCGTCGAGGCTATTACCCCGCACGAGACCGACGAGGCCTAAGTGAACGCGAGCGCCTTCTATGACGTCCTGGTAATCGGCGGCGGGGCTTCAGGCCTCGCCGCCGCCATTACGGCCGCACGTGCTGGCAAAAGCGTCAGCATCGTTGAGCGCGATGTCGCCTGCGGCCTTAAGCTCCTTGCGACCGGTAACGGCCGCTGCAACCTCTCCAACGAATCGATTGATCCTCAGCGGTATAACCACCCCGCATTCGTCGAATCCGTCATGGGCCCCCAGCCCGAACAAGAGCTTATGGGTTTCTTCTCCTCGCTGGGCATCATGACAACCTCCGAGGAAGGCCGACTGTACCCGCGCTCCCTTCGCGCCGAATCGGTGCGCGACGCGCTTCTCAACGTTTGCGACCGCCTAGGTATCACCTTAATCTGCGGAGCCAACGTTGCCTCGGCGCACAAAGCTTCCGAAGGCTGGACACTCCAAATAGACCGTCCAGCGCGGGCACTCAAGGCAAAAAAGCACGACGACCGAAAATCGGAGCTCCGCTCGCTTCGGAAAGCGCTCGCCGATGTCCCTCGCAAGAACGAGGCCCTGGAGGCACATGCCGTAATTATCGCCACGGGTGGCAACCCCACTGGTATCGCCGATACGTTTCGCCTCCCCCTCACTTCGCTGCGCCCCATCCTCTGCCCCGTATCGGCAACGGTCGTCGGCGATCGGGCGGCACTCAAGACGTTGGATGGCCTGCGCGTCCGCGCCCGCTTGACGCTCGCCCGCAATCATAATGAGCTCTGGCACGAAGACGGTGAAGTCCTGTTTCGAACCTTCGGTATCTCGGGCGTCGCTGTCTTCAACCTCTCCCGTCGTATCCAGCGCGGCGATACGATCCTGCTCGACGTTTTCCCCGACCTCTCTAAAGACGAGTTGCTCGATATGCTCAACCGGCGCGTTGAGCTGCTCGGCGGCTTTTCGCCCCGCGATCCCCGTTGGCTCGACGGTATGCTTGCCCCGCAACTCTCCCGCGTCGTCTGCACGGCGTTCGAGCAGTGCCATCCAGGCTCCAACGATGTCATCCACCTGGTCTCGATCCTCAAGCACTTTAAGTTGCTCGTCGAAGGAACCGCCGAGGAGCGCTCGGCGCAGGTCACGCGTGGTGGCATATCTGTCGAGAGCATCTCAACACCCAGTCTACGCGCGCGCAGCGTTGTCGACCCCCCGCTTTACGTCTGCGGCGAAGCGCTCGACATCGACGCCGATTGCGGAGGCTTTAACCTTGCGTGGGCCTGGCTCTCGGGCATTCGCGCTGCAAGCAGCCTGTAGCCGCGCAGTCTATAATCAAAAACGCATTCGGGCCGTCTGGGATACCGGACGGCCTCTTTCTTGCCTCTAAGGAGACCTCGATGATCGAAATCACCCAAGTCAACGCGTCGCTCGATGAAGCCGGCAATGAAAATGCCTGCCTCATTGTTGGCAAGCGAGTCGCCAAGCGCGTCCTACGTTGCAAGGACTCCGAGATCAAGTCCATCGAGCTCCACCGCAAGTCAATCGACGCCCGCAAAAAACGAGACGTCCATTTTATCCTGAGCTTTCGTGTTGAGCTGACTAGTCCCCACCTCGAGCGAGAAGCGGTCGACAGCGTTGCCGAGCGTGACCGCTCGCGCGTACGCGCGATAGAAGACGATGGGTCTTCATTCCCCACCCCCGTCTCCGACGCACCTCAAGAACGCCCTGTCGTTGTCGGCGCCGGATGCGCCGGCCTTTTCGCTGCGCTTACGCTCGCCGAAGCAGGTCTTAAGCCCTTGCTCATCGAGCGCGGCGACCCGGCATTTCGCCGCTCGCATGCGATCGACCTCTTTCTAAAGGAGCGCATCCTCGACCCCGAGAGTAATATCCAGTTTGGTCTGGGCGGCGCGGGGACCTTCTCGGACGGCAAGCTCAATACGGGAACAAAAAATCCCGCCCATCGCCTTATCCTCGAAACCTTCGTCGAGGCGGGTGCGCCCCGCGATATTCTGTGGGATGCCAAGCCGCACATTGGCTCCGACATCCTTCCCACGGTTGTCACCGCTATATCCCAGCGCATCGAGCAGCTCGGAGGTGTCGTCCGTTATCGAACAAAGCTCGTCGACATTCACATCGACGCGTCTGGCGCCATTACCGGTATTGATGTCCAATCGTCCCAAGACGCCGCTTGCGAGCCAATCGAGACAAAGCACCTCATCCTCGCCTGCGGGCATTCTGCTCGCGATATTTTTGAGCTCCTTAAAGACCACAACGTGGCCCTCGCACAAAAGACCTTTGCCATGGGCGTTCGCATCGAGCATCCGCAGCGCGACATCGATCGAGCCCAATAT
>CAVHBE010000128.1:2846-3697 GCA_963634045.1 Methanobrevibacter smithii | reverse complement strand
GCCCAATATGGAGCCTTGGCGGGACATCCAGCGCTCGGGGCGGCCCCTTACAAACTTGTTGCCCATCTTCCCAACGGCCGCAGCGTGTTCTCGTTTTGCATGTGCCCCGGCGGACAGGTTGTCGCCGCCTCTTCCGAGCAGGGCCACCTGTGCGTCAACGGCGCTAGCCTCAATGCCCGCGACGGACGCAACGCAAATGCCGCCTTGCTCGTTAACGTCACGCCTGAGGACCTTCCCAACGATGACCCGCTCGCCGGCATCGAGCTCCAGCGTGCCTGCGAGGCGGCCGCCTATCGCCTGGGCGGCTCCAACTGGAACGCACCGGCACAGCTCGTCGGAGATTTCCTCGCAGGACGCGCCAGCAAGGCGCCCGGAAAGGTAAAGCCCACCTATCCGCTCGGTGTGACCTGGACGGCAATTGACGAAGCCCTGCCGCAGCATATCGTCGAGTCGCTCCGCCTGGGACTTCCCCTACTCGGAAAAAAGCTACGAGGCTACGACCGCCCCGATGCCGTTCTTACCGGCGTGGAGACTCGTTCGAGCTCACCGGTTACTGTCACCCGAGACCGAACGTGCCATGCCGTGTCGACCCCGGGCCTCTACCCTTGCGGTGAGGGAGCTGGATATGCCGGCGGCATCATGAGCGCAGCCACCGACGGCATTCGTTGTGCCGAAGCCCTGATCGCAGACCTCTAGCGCACGAATTCCAGCACGCAAAAGACACAGGCCCCGAGCTCCACAGGGAACTCGGGGCCTGTTCGCTATTTCTTAAACCGTGCACCCTGGCGTTTTCTGCCCGATGCGAACGTGGAACCCTTGCGGGCCTGCGAACGTAAGCGCTCGATCGTCTC
>CAVHBE010000128.1:0-2836 GCA_963634045.1 Methanobrevibacter smithii | reverse complement strand
GCACAAGCTCGTCATGCGGCAGTTCTTCCAACTGCTCCGCAAGTGTCTGCTCGGGCGCCACCGTTTCCGGCACGCCGCCCTCACCCGACTCATCGGGCGTATAGAATGCGCCATGGCCAAGAGAGTCGCCCTTCGAGCGCCCCTTGGAACCCACGGTTTTTTCGGCCTCGGCAATAAAACTTGAGATGTCGTTGATGGCCTTGCGCACTGTCTTGGGCACAATGCCGTGCTCTTCGTTATATGCCATCTGAATCTCGCGTCGGCGCTGCGTCTCGTCGATTGCCTCTCTCATCGAATCGGTCACGACGTCTGCATACATAATGACTTCGCCGTCGGCATTACGGGCCGCACGACCAATCGTCTGAATCAGCGAACGGCGGTTGCGCAAAAAACCTTCCTTGTCGGCATCGAGAATCGCCACCAGCGAGACCTCGGGGAGATCCAGGCCCTCGCGCAGCAGATTGATGCCCACCAGAACATCAATTTTGCCCTCGCGCAGCGTTCGCAGGATCTCGACACGGTCCATTGTCGCCGTATCAGAGTGCATGTAATTGACCTTAATGCCCGCGTCGAGCAGATGGTCGGTCAGGTCCTCGGCCATGCGCTTGGTCAACGTGGTCACCAGCACGCGCTCCTTGCGGGCAACGCGCTCGCGAATCTCATCCTCAAGATCATCAATCTGGCCGCGAACCGGACGCACGTCAATTTTGGGGTCGAGCAGACCGGTCGGTCGAATGATCTGTTCAACATCGTTTTGACTCACGCGCAACTCATAGTCACCCGGCGTGGCCGAAACGTAGATAAACTGCGGAATCCTTGCCTCAAACTCATCGAAGCGAAGCGGACGGTTGTCGAGCGCTGACGGAAGACGAAAACCGTGCTCAACAAGCGTAACTTTGCGCGATCGGTCGCCTTCATGCATACCGCGAATCTGCGGCACCGTCACATGGCTCTCGTCGATGATGCAGAGCATGTCCTTGGGAAAGTAATCAATCAGGGTAAACGGCGGCTCGCCCGGCTTGCGCCCGTCCAAATGACGCGAGTAGTTCTCAATGCCGTTGCAAAAACCCATGGTCTCGAGCATCTCGAGATCATAATCGGTACGCTGCTGCAGGCGTTGTGCCTCGAGCAACTTGTCGGTCGCCTTGAGCTCGGCCACACGCTTCTCGCACTCTTCGCTGATCGATTTCAGAGCCGCCTTGACCTTGGGCTTCTCGGTCACGTAGTGCGAGGCCGGCCACACGGGAATAGCCTCGTACTCACGAAGCATCTCGCCGGTGACCTCGTCGATCTCGGCAATCAGCTCGACCTCGTCACCAAAGAACTCAAACCGCAACGGATGCTCCGCATAAGGCGGATACACGTCGACGACATCACCACGCACGCGGAAGGTACCGCGCGCCAAATCATAGTCATTGCGATCATATTGAATGTCGATGAGCGCATGGATAAAGTCATCGCGCTCGAGCGGCACCTTCTTATCGACGTTCGGTGCCAAGCCCGCATAGTCCTCGGGAGAACCGATGCCATAGATGCACGAGACCGATGCGACGACAATCACATCGCGTCGAGAAAGCAGCGATGCCGTTGCCTGATGGCGCAGCATCTCGACCTCTTCGTTAATCGAGGAGTCTTTCTCGATATACGTATCACTCTGCGGTACATATGCCTCGGGCTGATAGTAGTCGTAGTACGAGACGAAGTAGACCACGGCGTTGTTGGGAAAGAATTCTTTGAGCTCGCTCGCAAGCTGGGCAGCGAGGGTTTTGTTGGGGGCCATGACCAGCGTTGGCTTACCGAGAGCTTCGATGGTCTTGGCCATGGTAAAGGTCTTGCCCGAACCGGTCACGCCAAGCAAAACCTGATAGCGGTCTCCGTCCCTCACGCCCTGCACAAGCGACTCAATGGCCTTCGGCTGGGAACCTGCAGGCTCATAGGGAGACACGACCTTAAACGGCACATCAGAGCCCTCAACGCCAAAACGTTTGAGCTCTCCGCCAACACGCTCAACTTCAAAATCCGCCATGGATACTCCTATCTCATACATCTGCAGTATACGCAGGCGGCAGACATAGTCCTATACGAACTGGTCGGGATAGAGGGTCTTATATCGAACCCAGGCATTATTGACGCGAATCAGATAAGCCTGCGTCTCGGGAAAGGTGATTGCATTATGAAGCGACGTGCTCTGCTGCGCCCATCCGTCGACATTGCCCATGCCGGCGTTATAGGCGGCAATGGCACTGTCCGTCGACCCGTTGAAATAGGTTAGAAGATACGAGAGGTATGCGCAGCCAAACTCGATATTCGTAGCCGGATCGTTAAGGTTGTCGGCCAAATACTCGCCACCGTCGACAAGGCCCTTGGCGATCATATCCTGGGCAGTCTCGGGCATCAGCTGCATCAATCCCTGAGCACCCTGACTCGACTCGGCCTCGGGATCCCAATTCGATTCCGACTTAATGACAGCGCACACCAGATACGGATCCAGGTTATGCGAAATGCTGGATTGCTTTACATACACCTCGTAGTCAATCGGATACAGGGGCTTAAAGAAAGCGGCAGGAGCATACGAGTAAACGAATGAGATAAGGCCGAAGGCAAAAACGGCAGCCAGCGGTATAAGGCGATACCACGTAAGGAAACGTGTCTTAGGCATCGGCCTCCTCCTTATCCACTACATCCCCGAACCCATGGCGCGAAAGCCATGCGTCCAGTTGTTCAAAGAGCGAGTTATCGTCTGCCGCATTGTCAATCACAGTTGTAGCGAGATTGCACAGCGCAGACTCTTCGGGCTGGCAAGCAGAACGGGCATCGAAATCAGATGGCTCCATGC
>CAVHBE010000127.1:0-2638 GCA_963634045.1 Methanobrevibacter smithii | reverse complement strand
GTTCTGCACACTCTACGAGATGGAGTCGTTTGCCGTGGAGAAGGCCGCCGAGGAGGCTGGCATTCCGTTTATGCACATCACGACCGACTACGCCGGCGAGGATGCAGGCCAACTGCAAACCAGGATCGAGGCTTTCTTGGAAACCATTTAGGGCTATCCGTCTCGGCGGCTTCCCCAGGCACCCGATCTTGCCGTTCTAACTGTCGCTTGCGTACCAAAGTACGCGGCGCTCCTCTTTCACGGCAACCTCGAGCACCTGGGAAGGCCGTTTCCTTGGTTGGTTAAAAGGTTTGTTAAGGAGCTATATGTCGGAATATATTGAGCAGCCGTTGCCGTCCACGTTTGAGGAGTTCAACGAACAGCGCAAGGCGTCGTTTATTCGCGTCAAGGATTACAAGCAGGCCGGTAATCGCCTAGTCGGCTTTTTGTGCAGCTATACGCCGCTCGAGATTATCGATGCCGCGGGGGCTGCGAGCGTGGCGTTGTGTGGCACGTCCGTCGAGGTGATTCCCGAGGCCGAGAAGGTGCTACCGGCAAACCTCTGCCCACTCATCAAGTCGACGTACGGTTTTGCCTATTCGCAAAAGTGCCCGTTTACGTACTTTAGCGACATGATCATCGGCGAGACCACCTGCGACGGCAAGAAGAAGATGTACGAGCTACTCAACGAGCTCAAGCGCACGCACATTCTGCATCTTCCGCAGGGTCGCGATCGCGCCTACGAGCGTGAAGGCTGGTACGAGGAGTGCCGCCTGCTCAAGGAGGAACTCGAGGGTTTCTACGGCATCACGATTACCGACGATGACCTGCGCGCTGCCGTCCGTCGTCGCAACCGCTTGCGTGCGGCCCAGCTCGACATGTTTGCGCTGCAGGCCAACCAGCCGGCGGCTATGAGCGGCGTCGACCTGATGAGCACCATGTTTGCCGGTACGTTTAGCTTTGATATCGAGGCCTATACGCAGCAGCTGGAGCAAAAGGTTGCCAAGCTGCGCGAGGCCTACGACGCGGGCGAGCGCCCGGTTGCGGCGGACGCCAAGCGCATTCTGATCACCGGTTGCCCGGTGGGCGGCGTGATCAACAAGATCGGCCGTACTATCGAGTCCAACGGCGGTGTGGTCGTATGCATGGACGACTGCTCGGGCGAGCGCACGGCGGCCATGATGATCGACCCGGAGGCTCCCGATATCCTGCGCGCCATCGCCGACCGCTACCTGGACATCAACTGCTCGGTTATGACGCCCAACGACGGTCGTATGGAAAACACGCTGGCCATGTGCGAGAAGTATCATGTCGATGGCGTAGTGGAGAGCGTGCTCCAGGCGTGTCACACCTTTAACGTTGAGAGCGTGCGCATGCAGGAGGCCGTCGAGGGTGCGGGTATTCCGTACATGAAGATCGAGACCGACTACAGCAATGGCGACATGGGCCAGATTGAGACCCGCATCGCCGCCTTCATCGAAACCCTCTAGCTTCCTCAGGCACCGGATCTTGCCCCTCAAACCGTCGCTTGCGTACCAAAGTGCGCTGCGCTCCTCTTTCGGGGCAACCTCCGGCACCTGAGAAACCTAGAGCTAAGGCGCCTGAACGCGCCGCTACCTTTGATGTTTAGATTGGGAGAGAGCCATGATAGGGATCGGGATCGATATCGGGTCTACGGCGGCTAAGGCTGCTGTGGTCGATGGGGAGGGTTCGGTGGCGTGGACGTGCGTGCAGCCAACCGGGTTCTCCTCGGTCGATGCTTCCGAGCGGCTGCGCGAGGCACTGGCAGCGACGGGTTATGACGTGGCTGCCGACGACGTGCGCGTGGTCGCGACTGGCTACGGCCGTGTCGCCGTGCCCTATGCGCACAAGGTCGTGACCGAGATCACCTGCCACGGCACCGGTGCCGTGCGCCTGTTTGGCGATCACGGCACGGTGATCGACGTGGGCGGTCAGGACACCAAGGTCATCCAACTCAAGGGCGGTCGCGTGGCCAAGTTTGCCATGAACGACAAGTGCGCCGCCGGCACGGGGCGCTTTTTGGAGATCATGGCCGACCGTCTGGGCATTTCCCAGCAGCAGATGGCCGACCTGGCGCGTTCCGGCGAGCCCACCAAGATTTCCAGCATGTGCACGGTGTTTGCCGAAAGCGAGGTCATCAGCCTGATCGGTCGCGGTGAGCCGCGCGAGAACATTGCGCGTGGCGTGATCGACAGCGTGGTCTCGCGCGTGGCGACCATGGCCGGGCAGGCCGCGGGCGCTCCGTACTACCTGACCGGTGGCCTGTGCGAGAACGCCTTCGTGGTGGAGCGGTTGGGCGAGCTACTGGGGTCGCCGGTGACCACCTCGCCCCAGGCTCGCTTTGCCGGTGCCATCGGCGCGGCTGTCCGCGCCGCCGCCTTGGTCTAGGGGTGTACCGCGACATGCGCATTCTCAATATCTCGGCACAAAAACCAGATAGCACCGGCAGCGGCACCTACCTTGCCGCGCTCGTGCGCGAACAGATTGAGACGGGGCATCGCGCCGCCGTGCTTTGCGGCGCGGCACCGGGTGATACCCAAGGCGAGCTGGACCGGCGTGCTGCCGTGTTTGCCGTACCGTTCGAGTCGCCCGAGCTGCCGTTTCCCATCTGCGGTATGTCCGATGTCATGCCCTATCC
>CAVHBE010000126.1:13567-19798 GCA_963634045.1 Methanobrevibacter smithii | reverse complement strand
GGTGGTGCCGGGCACCAATATCGACTTTGGCGCCTTTATCGGTGCATGCATCAACTTTTTGATTGTGGCGGCGATCGTCTTTGCCATCGTCAAGGCCTTCAACAAGGCGCAGGAGATTGGCGACAGGCTCGCCGGTGCCACCACCGAGGAAGCCACCCCAAAGCCCATCTGCCCCTATTGCCTGGAAGAGGTAAACGAGGGCGCGACCAAGTGTTGCCACTGTGGAAGCGAGCTGCCCAGGGAATAGTCGCGTAGGCACAGCACTATCAACCACACGGCAAGCACCCCAGGCGCCGCAATCAACTAAATTTGACCCCGTTTGGGGCCATTTGTCGTTCGAGTGAATTGTTGCCGTGAGGCCCGGCTTTTACGCCTCGCGCAGCCAATCGAACGCGACACGCGCCGTGCCGTCGGACACATAGACGATACCAGCGCGCTCAAACCCCGCCTTGATGCTCGCCCCCTGCATGGGCAGGTTGTCCTGATGCGTGTCGATGCGCAGGTGATCGGCACGCTCCTTGGCAAAGGCAAACATCGCAGCCGCGATACCGTGCACGGTGCCATCGGACGCCACACGGTGCAGCACGGCGTATGGAGTGTCGCTACGCCATTGCCCGTCCTCAATTACGTCATAGCACTCGTCCGGGCCCGGTAAAAAGGCAAACGTCGCCACCACGCGGCCGTCGACTTCGCACACATAGCTGCCACCGGCGGCGATATCGGCAGCCAGCTGCTCGGCAGAAGGCGTGCCCTCGGGCCATTGCGTGGCGTTGCCATGCGCGCGCATAAAGGCGCGGGCAGCGTCGTAGATAGCCATGACGGCGGGAATGTCGGTATCGAGGGTTTTTCTGATCATCACGCGGCGACCTCACGTTTATTGGTATCACTTTGATTGAGCAATGATACCAACGTTTGGAGAGGGCGCGAAGCAGATGGGGAGCAAAAAGCGAGCCGCCTGGTCAAAGGCCAAAAGCGAGTTTTTGGGCGCTGCTACCGGCGGCGAAATGAGCGACCTGTTTGCACGCGAGGACGAGCGCCGCGACGCCCTGGACGCCGAGCGCGATGAGGCCTGGCGCTACAAGTCGTGCGAACGCAAAAACCGTTACGACACGCGCGCCGAGGCCGAGGCCGTTATGGCCGAATGCGAAAACCGCGGGCGGCGTGGTTTGGCCTGCTACAAATGCGAATACTGCGGCGGATGGCACCTGACGTCGCACCCTTGGAAATAGGCGCCGCTTCGGCACGGCACTGACGGAGCGCCAGCTATCGCGCGCAAGCTACGGGCGCGGCGGCACCAAAACATCGTAACGAACGGCCTTGCCCGCAAGTTGATAGCTCGGCTTAACGCCGGCAAGCAGTGGCCCCTTCACCGGTCGCTTGATAACCACCTTGCGCGGATGCACCGCAAGCGCAGCTTCGACTAGCGTCTCCTCATCGGCGCACGGCTGTTCCAGATGGTGCAAGAGTTGGAACTTCTTTTTAACCGCCGCGCTCTTGGTGCGCTCGGGAAACATGGGGTCCAGATACACCACGTCGGGGGCGGCAAGCTCGCCCCGCCCGATCAGCTCAGCCGTATGGCGAAGGCCGGCAATGCTGTCCTCGCCCGCATGTAAGCGCATGCGCGACACGGCAGCCACAAGCGCCGGATCATCTGCCGCGCGATCCAGGGCATCCTTGAGGAGCGCCGCGATCACGCAATCCTGCTCATACAGATCGACGGTAAAGCCCGCGGCCGCCAACAGCAGCGAATCCTCGCCAAAGCCTGCCGTGGCATCAATCGCCCATGGACACTCGATGCCTTTTGCGCGCGCAGCCTTTACCAACAGCTCTTGCTGCAGACGGCCCTGCTTGAGCCGCGGAAGCATGCGGCCGAAATCGGCGCGCAGCTCCATCGTGCCGTCGGTAAGCGTGAGGCCCTCGGGCTTCCCGGTCAGCTCAAGCCCCGCGGCCCGAGCAGCAGAAAAGGGATCGAAGACGCCCATGGACACTCCTTAACAAGCAAAACGAATACGTGAGCGCCGTTTATGCCAGCACCCAACCGTCCGCTATTGTCCCACATGCGACATGGTCCACAGCATCCCAATGCAAAGCACCGCCATCAATCCCGTGCACACGGCAGCGATCACGGAATCACTCATGCGCCTTCCCAACGACCGCGGCTCACGCACTTGCCCTGCTCCGTACATCATGGCTTCTCCTTCGGTCCAGCTCTTACCATGGCCCCATCATCGCAGCGCCGCGCATACGCTGCCATCGATTTGACTTACGCCCAGCTTTCTTTTTTGAAAGGTTGGACCGTGCGGGCAAGAGACGCTTTCAAACGCATGCATCGCCGCGTTGAACTACAATGTGCTTCACCATATGTGCAGTACATTGGGTGCGCCAAGTTGGCGTACTCGTATCGAAAGGACCAGCCATGAGCTTCACTCGCAAGACTCTCAAAATCCTTGCTCTCATCTACTTTGTTTTGGGCATCGCCAGCCTCGTCACCGCCGGCGTCGGTATCGCCACGGGCGGTCTCGATTCCACGTACGGTTCGTACGCCACGCTCGCAGCGGTCGTGCTTATCGCCAAGGGTCTCGTCGACCTTGCCGCAGGCGTCGCCGGTATCAAGGGCGCCAACAAGCCTTCGCAGGTGGACGGCGCGTTTAAGCTCGGTATTGTTGCCGCGGTCGCCACGCTTGCCCAAGCGGTGCTCACGCTTCCCGCGTTTGGCGGCGACGCCATCAACTTTGGCGCCTTTGTCATCGTGGTGTACGACCTGTTCTTTGTTCAGCAGGCACACGCCGTTAAGGCCGAGAACAAGGACCGCCTGTAAGCGCCCGCTTCTCATAACCTCTGTTTCAGCCAAGCAACTAAAAAGGGCCGATCGCGCATCTCCGCGGTCGACCCTTTACGTTTTCCCAGATAAAACCTGCCAAAATAAACCTGTCCCTTTTTGGTAGGTTAGTGGCGGTACTCGGCGATGATGAAGTCGATGTCGGTTTGAAGGGTGTCCAAATTTGCCAGGCGTTCTTTGTCGGAAGGGCGCGTACGGTAGTAGTACGGCGTCATCTGGAACACTGCCTCGATGTCGGCCTGGGTCTGAAGCGTAATATTCGCAGACACCCGCTGCATTCCGACTAACTCGAGCTCGGTGGTCTTCGGCAGCTTCTCATCGTTAAGGTACGGCGTGTCGTAGAGCACCTCCTTAAGCCCAAAGAGATGACGGGCGCCCGGCACCACGGTGTAGAGCGAGCCCTCTGGCGCCAGCACGCGGGCAAATTCGCGCTCGTTAAAGGGAGCAAAGAGCTCGGTCACCATATCGAAGGCGCCATCGGCCACGGGGATATCCTTCATGTTGGCTACGAAATAGGCTGCATCGCCGCGCTTGGCGGCCAGGCGAACCATCTCTTTGCCCAAGTCGAAACCGTAAGCATCCACGCCCGGCACCGCGCCCATGGCGCTGGTGTAGTAGCCCTCGCCACAGCAAATATCGAGCAACGTCATGGGGCCGTTCGTAGACGCGGCGCGCCCAGACACCTGCTTGCGCACCAGCTCAACCATCGCATCGCGCAACGGCGCATAGTATCCACGGTTCAGAAAGTCACGACGGCTGCGTGCCTGCGACTTGGGATCGCCCATGGAGTCGCCGCTCTTGGACGAACGTAGTAGATATAGATAGCCCTCGCGAGCTCGGTCAAACCGGTGTCCGCCCGCACATGCAGCACCACGCTCGTCGTCCACCAACGGCTCATGGCAAACGGGACACAACAACATGGCAACTCCTTAGCGCGAACAACACAACGCCCACCATTGTCGCACGCCTTCCCCGCCTAGTCATTGGGGACGTTCTTGAATGACTAGTTAGAAGAGATAAGGAGTGTCCCCAGCTGCCGGCAGAAAAGGAACGTCCCTACGTGCCGACTGGTTGCATTAGGAGTATCATCATCTGCGCAAATAAGCACGAAAGAGCATATTAGAGATTGAGAGCGTATGGCTGATACCGTATCTAAGCACATTGACATGACCACCGGCTCGCTGTGGCGCAATATCCCCCTGTTCGCCTTCCCCGTGGCCGCCACGAGCATCTTGGAGCAGCTGTCGAACCTCATCGCCACGGTCATCATCGGTAACTTCTCGGGCGACCAGGGAACCCTCGCCATGGCAGCGGTCGGCTCCAATGTTCCGCTTACCAGTCTTATGCTCAACCTGTTTATTGGCATGTCGCTTGGCTCCAACGTGGTCATCGCCAACGCCATCGGCCGCAACGATCAGAACATGGTCAAACGCGCCGTCCATACCTCGATTTTAATGGCGCTTGTAGGCTTTGTCGTCATCGCGCTGGGCGAGATCTTTGCCGAGCCCATGCTCGCCGCGCTCAACGTTCCCGCCGAAACCATGCCGCTCGCTTCGCTCTACCTACGCGTCTTTTTGCTCAGCATGCCCTCAATCTTGCTTTACAACTTTGAAGCCGCAATCTTCCGCTCCGTCGGCATCACCCGCATGCCGCTACAGGCGCTTGCCGTGTCCACCGTCCTCAACATTGGCCTGGACCTCATCTTTGTCCCCGTACTCCACTGGGGCGTCGCGGGCGTCGCCATCGCCACCGCCATCGCCTACACCGTCAGCGCCGCTACGCTCTTTATTCGCCTGCTCAAGACCGACTCCGTCGTCCGCGTCACCCCGCGCGACCTGGCTATCGACCCCGTCGCCCTCAAGCGCATCGTTAAGATCGGCCTGCCCGCCGGCATCCAAAGCGCTGTCTTTGCCGTCGCCAACATCATCATCCAGTCCGCCATCAACAGCCTGGGCACCGAGGTCATGGCGGCATCGAGCGCCGCCATGAGCCTGGAGTACGTGTGCTACAACCTGCTCAACAGCTTTAGTCAGGCTTGCACCACCTTTGTGGGACAAAACCACGGTGCCCGCCAGATCGACCGTTGCACCAAGACGCTCAAGGTCTGCCTGGTCGAAGGCGGTATCGTCGCGCTCACCACAATTATCGTTATTGTCGGCCTGGGGCGCGAGATCTTGTCGCTCTTTAACAGCGATCCCAACATCGTCTCGATCGGCTATATCCGCGTGTGCTCGATCTTCCCGGCGTACGCCTTTAGCATGTTCTACGAAAACATGTCAGGCTACCTGCGCGGCTTTGGTATCTCGCTCACACCCGCCCTCATCACCATGATCTGCGTCTGCGGCATCCGCTTCTATTGGGTGTTCTGCGTGTTCCCGCACTTCCGCACCTTTGCGAACATCATGATGGTCTACCCCATCAGCCTGGGCACCACGGCGTTCTTTATGGTCGTAGCGGTACTACTTTGCCACCCGGCACGCACCTATCGCGCCACCCAAGCCAAAGCGACAGCCCGCTAAACACCGCGCTCAACGCTACGCCAGTCATTAATTGACGATATGCGAGCTCATATAGTCGATAAAGCGCCTCGTGGCGATAGGCATGGTGTCCCAGCTGCGCCAGGCGGCCACCACGTCGCGCGAGGGGGCATGCACGATGGGACGTACGCGAATATCGGCCCGCATGCCCTCGACGGTACGGCGGTAAAGCATACTCACGCCTAGGCCCTCCTCCACCATCGCCATGATGGTGTAGTCGTCGGTCACCTCGCTCGTCACGTGCGGCGACAGCCCATGCGCCGCAAATGCATCGAGCACCAGGCTCTGTTCGCCCTCATCCAGCAGTACAAACGGCTCGGACGCCAGGTCGGCGAGTGTCACCTTTTCCTTTGCCGTCAGCGGATGCGCGGCCGGCAACAATGCCACCAACTCGTCGTGATAGACCACGCGCTTCTCGAGCCCAGCGGTAAATCCGCGTGCCGTAAAGCAAAAATCAACCACGCCATCGTGCACCCACTGGGCGTTGCGCGTGTAATCGCCCTGCTTGAGGGTAAAGTGCACGCCCGGATGCAGGGCCCCAAAGTCGCGGATCACGCGCGGCAATACGGTTCGACTCACGTTGGTAAACGTCGCGATGCGAATATCAGTCGACGAAAGTCCCAGCAGCTCCTGGCGCTTGCCCTCGAGCTCGGCCTCGGCGGTCACAATCTGGCGCAGGTACGGCAGATATTGTTTACCGTCGCGCGTAAGCGAAACACCCTGCTTACCGCGCTCGATAAGCGTGGTGCCCAGCTCGCGCTCGAGCGCCTTGACGGCCTGGCTCACCGCGCTTTGCGTATAGCCCAGCTCGTCGGCCGCACGTTTCAGGCTGCCGTAATCGACCACCATACATAC
>CAVHBE010000126.1:2538-13557 GCA_963634045.1 Methanobrevibacter smithii | reverse complement strand
CATACATACAATCTGATACCGCGATGCCATCGTGCCTCCACATCAATTCAGCCGTAAAACGTTTTGCCAGCGCTTTTTCTGCCTACATTAGTATTTCTTAATCATACTGAAGATACATTCGCTTTACTACATCAACATCTGGGAGCAGAATCCTTTTTGCGTAACCGTTCTGTAACAAAAGGAGTCCCATGGATCGCAAAAAAGCAATCGCGCTCTCATTTTCCGTTCCCGTCGCATGGGGCTTTTCGTATCCCCTCATGAAGATCGGCATGGACAGCATGAACGCCACGAGCATCGTCGCGCTACGCTGCATCATCGCCTTTGTGGTCTGCCTGCTGCTCTTCCACAAGCACGCGTTGCGCATTAACCGCGACCTTATGGTCCGTGCCGCCATCATTGGCGCCATTATGGCAACCGAGCTCACCTGCATGTGCCTGGGCTCCAGCCTCACCTCTGCCTCCACTGCCGGCTTTTTGCAGAGCCTGACGGTCGTGATCGTGCCGTTTGCCAACGCAGCTCTGCTGCGCCGCGCCCCCGAGCGCAAAGTGCTCGTCGGCACCGCCATCGTCACCTGCGGTATGTTGCTGCTCTCGGGCGCTGACTTCACCAGCCTGAACCCGGGCGCGCTCATCATGCTGCTCTCCGCCTTTGTCTACGCCGGACACATCATTGTCGCCAAGCGGTTTGTCGAAGAAGTCGATCCGCTGGCTCTGGGCGTTTGGCAGCTGGGCTTTGGCGGTTTGTTCTCGGGCGTCGCGGCATTCACCTTTGGCGGCTTCACGCTTCCCAGCACGCCCAGCGAGATCGTCGTTGTCGTCGCGCTCGCACTCATCTGCTCTGCCTACGGCTTTATCACCCAGACGCTCGTGCAGCCCCACGTGCCCGCCGAGACCACCGGCTTTGCCTTCTCGCTCGAGCCGGTCTGCTCCGCTGTCTTCTCGTTCTTCCTAGTCGGCGAGGTCCTGAGCCCCATCGCCTTCCTGGGTGCAGCTCTCATCCTCACCGGCGTCATGGCGGCAACCGTCGAGCTTCCGCGCCTCCGCGCACATGGACGCGCTCGTATGGCAGGAGCGCCCGAGCGCGCCTCGTAGACCCCGCTCTTCATGCAGCCGCGGCATAAAGGCAACCGGTGCGCCTTTACAATAGATGCCAACAGAGCATCTGCCATAAAGGAGCCCCATGGACACCGCAACCCGCGACCGCAACATAGCAACTTGGTTGGGCGATGCGCCGCAGCCGGTACGTGACACTACGAACCAGCTGCTCGAGCGCATCGCCCTTTTGCGTGCCGAGCAGACTATCTACCCGGCACAAGACGACATCCTCAATGCCCTCGCCTACACCCCGGCCGACCAGGTCAAAGTTGTCATCTTGGGTCAAGACCCCTTTCACGGACCCAACCAGGCCATGGGACTGTCGTTCTCGGTCCCCGCGACGCAAACCAAGTTGCCGCCGAGCCTGCGCAACATCTATAAAGAACTCAAAGCCGATCTGGGTTGCCCCATTCCCGCCACGGGAGACCTAACCCCATGGGCACAGCAGGGCGTCCTGCTTCTCAACACCACGCTCACCGTGCGCGAGCATGCCGCCAACTCGCACGCCAAACTGGGCTGGAGCACGCTCACCGACTACGTTATCGAACGCTGCTGTCAGCTGCCCCAGCCGGTAGTCTTTTTGGCATGGGGCCGCTTTGCCCAGCAGATGGTCGAGGGCAAGCTCGTCGCAACTGACGCGGGCAAGGCAACCGACAAGTTCTGTCTGGCCTCCACGCACCCCTCGCCGCTTTCGGCCAATCGTGCCACGGCAGAACTCCCCGCCTTTATGGGGTCGCGTCCCTTCTCGGCAGCCAATCGGCTACTCGAACAGCACGGCTCGACCCCCGTCAACTGGACTTGCCTCGGCTAAAAATCGATACATCAAAAACGCGCCCGACGGCTTTCCATCGGGCGCGTTTCCTATTCGGGCCAAATAAATTGCGTGCGGCCGGCCTCGCCGCCATCGATCAACAGACTCTGTCCGGTCATAAACCGGTTGGTCACGCCCACAAAGTAGATCCACTCGGCGATCTCTTGGGCGGTGGCCCAGCGTTTAAGCGGCGTGAGCTCCATAATCTGATTCCACAGGCGCTCGTCTTCCATCACGCAACGGTTGAGCGGCGTGATAACGCCGCCCGGGTCCACACTGTTGGCGATGGCCTGCGGCGCCAGGCGGTTTGCAAGGTTCTTGGTGTACGCGATAACGCCGCCCTTGCTGGCGGCATAGGCGGGAAACTCCGATCCCGTATGCCCGCTCGCCGACCCCACATTGACCACGGATTGGATAGCCGGCACCGGCTTGGCGGCAAGCCCCTCCCCCGCAAAGGCGTAGCGCTCGGTCACGTTGATGGTGCCATACAGGTTGGCGGCGATGTCATCGGCCGAATCCTGCGTACCGGCAACGTTCACGATCACCTGGGGTTCAAGGTCGCCTGGAAACGAGCCCGGCTCGCGGACATCAACGATCAGATGGCGGTAGCGCTCGTGTTCGACCGCCGCCGGCAGCAGATCAAAACCCACAACCTCGTGGCCCTCGTCCAAAAAGCGCTGCACGCATGCGGCTCCGATACCGCCCGAAGCGCCCGTGATCAAAACCCGCATACTTGCTCCTTAGGCGGTTGCGTGGCGCTCGAGGTACTCGGAGCCCACATTCTCGCGCTCCCAGCCGCGCACGACCTTGTAGCCCACAGGGCTCAGGAAGACCTCGCATAGCAGCTCGGCAACAGCACCCGTCAGCGAGCACATAAGGACCTGCACCCAGGTCCAACCAAAGAACGTGTGGCTCACTACAATGGCAAAGACCAGGTTGTCGATAAACTGGCCAACACCCGTAGACACATAGGAGCGGAAGGCAAAGCTCGCAAAGTTATTCTTTTTGAGCATACGGCCAAGCGACTGGTTGAGCGTGGAGTTAACCACGGCAGAAACGAGCATGGCAAGCGACGAGCCAAGCACCACGTACCAGGTGCCACCGATGGTGGTGTTAAGGGCAGTATTGACCTCGATCATACCCGTGTCGTAGTAAGCGCCCCACATGCCGGGCGTGAGCGAGCATGCCCAAAAACACAGGCTCACGGCCAGGTTGACCAGCAGCGCGAGGATAGAGATTTTGATGGATGCCTTGGCGCCAAAGCGCTTGCAAATCATGTCCTGGCACAAAAACGAAACCCAGCTCACCACAAAGCCACAGTCGAGCGCCAGATACGGTAGGCTGATGAGTTCTTTGTTGGCCAGCAGGTTCATCATGATGACGCTCACGAAAAACAGCGAAACCGTTGCCGCGGGAATGCTCCGCAACAGGACCTTGTAGTCCTCCATGACCTTCTTGATCATTATGTACTCCTTTGGTTTTAGGTTTAACGAGCAGGATATCGGACCCGAACTGCTCGGACGCCCCGGTCTTGAGACGACGGTGGGTATGATAGCCGCTCACACGGCATCAGGCAAGCAAACGGCGCGGCAGCCCCGCAGGGCCACCGAGCCGATGCGTTAAAAGGCCACGTTGCCAAACTCCGACAGGATAAGGTCGGGGTTGTGGTCGGTTGCCCAATCCACGTTCCACGGGCTCGTGAACAACAGCAGCTTACCGCCGCGCATGTCCTCGACGCGCAACGTGTCGCGCGTGAGCGAAAGGCCCGGGATATCAATAGTGTCGGGGTCGTTCTGGATCCAGCGGATGTCCGTATAGGGCAGCGGCTGGCGACGAACCTCAACACGGTACTCAGCCTTGAGGCGGCGCTCGAGCACCTCAAACTGCAGCACGCCGACCACGCCCACGATGACGCTCTCCATGCCGGCGCCCAGCTCGCGGAAGATCTGGATGGCGCCCTCCTGGGCAAGCTCCTCCATACCCTTGACGAACTGCTTGCGCTTGAGCGTATCGACCTGCGTAATGCGAGCGAACATCTCGGGGGCAAACGTCGGGATCTGCGGATACTGCACGTGGCGCTTGCCGGAGCACACGGTGTCGCCGATGCTAAAGATACCCGGGTCGAACAGGCCCACGATATCGCCCGCGTACGCCTCATCCACGATGGCGCGGTCATCGGCCATCATCGACGTGCCCGTGGCAAGCTTGAGCTTGCGGTTGCCCTGCACGTGGAAGGCGTCCATGCCGCGCTCGAACTTGCCCGAGCAAATGCGCACGAAGGCGATGCGGTCACGGTGGTTCTTGTCCATGTTTGCCTGGATCTTAAACACAAAACCGCTAAAGTCATCGCGGCAGGGATCGACCGGCTCGCTGGTGAGCGTATCGGTATAGGCGCGCGGCGTCGGAGCCAGGCGCAGGAACTCCTTCAGGAAGGGCTCAACGCCAAAGTTGGTAAGTGCCGAGCCAAAGAACGCCGGGCTCAGCTTGCCGCAGGCCACAGCACCCAAGTCGAGCTCATCGCCGGCGCCATCGAGCAGCTCGATGTCGTCCATCAGGTTCTTATGGTTTTCCTCGCCAATAAGCTCATCCATGGAAGGATCGCCCAACTCGGCCTCGACCTCGGCGACCTTCTTGGTGGCGTTGGCGTGGCCGTCGCCCTCAAAGGCGATAACGCGACGGGTCTGACGATCGAACACGCCGCGGAAGTTGCGGCCGCTGCCGATCGGCCAATTCATAGGATACGTATTGATGCCCAGGACATTCTCGATCTCTTCCATGAGCTCAAACGGATCGCGAGCCTCGTGGTCGAGCTTGTTCACAAAGGTGAAGATGGGAATGTGACGCAGCGTACAAACCTTAAAGAGCTTTTTGGTCTGGGCCTCGACGCCCTTGGCGCCGTCGATGACCATGACTGCGGCGTCGGCGGCCATAAGGGTACGGTAGGTATCCTCCGAGAAGTCCTGGTGGCCGGGGGTATCGAGGATGTTGACGCAGGCGCCGTTATAGGTGAACTGCAGCACCGAGGAGGTGACAGAGATGCCGCGCTCCTTCTCGATGTCCATCCAGTCCGAGACGGCATGCTTGGCCGAGCTCTTGCCCTTGACCGAGCCGGCGGTCTGGATACTGCCGGTATAGAGCAGCAGCTTCTCGGTAAGCGTGGTCTTACCGGCGTCCGGGTGGCTGATGATCGCGAATGTGCGGCGCGACGAGATTTCATCCGACAGGCTTGCCATGCGGATCCTTTCTTGCATTGAGTGCATTACGTCGTTGTAACCGTACTATTGTAGCCGCGAAATCCCGCCATAAGGCACCTATCAGGACAAATTCATCAGTTGGGGCCTGGGTAGCCGGCCCAATCCGTATTTGCCTCTTGCATAACTGTGCATAGTGTATATATACTGTGATTACCGGTTATATACACGTGTAGCCCAACAGCTAAGGAGCCGCTGTGGACATCATCCTATCCAATTCGAGCGACAAGCCCATCTACGAGCAGATAACCTCGCAAGTCAAAGCTCAGATCTTATCGGGCACGCTCGCTGCGGGAGCCAAACTCCCCAGCATCCGTGCACTCGCGAGCGATCTTGGCGTGAGCGTCATCACCACAAAGCGCGCCTACGCCGACCTGGAGCAGCTCGGGTTTATCTGCACCGTGCAGGGCAAGGGCTGTTTTGTCGCCGAGGGCAACCAGGAGCTCTTGCGCGAAAACCAGCTCTGCCATATCGAAGAGCTGCTTGCGAAAGCGGCGAGCCAAGCCGAAACCCTGGGTGTCACGCGCGACAAGCTGCACGAGATGCTCGACCTTGTAGCCCCCGAAACCATGCAGTAGCCATCTGCAAGAAAGGCTATACCATGCAATATTTGCTAGAAATCAAAGGTGCATCGCGCCATGTGAGCGATCGCTTTTCGCTGCGCGACGTCACGCTTGCCGTGGAGCCTGGCCAGATCGTCGGCTTTGTAGGCGCAAACGGTGCCGGCAAAACAACGACGATTCGCGCCGCGCTCGGGCTTATAAAGCTCGATGCCGGCGAGGTGCACCTGTTTGGGCAGCGCTGTGGCGCCGACGCGCCCGATGGGTCGCAACGCCATCTACGCTCCCGCGTCGGTCTTGTCCTGGACACGTGCCCCTTCCCCTCCACGCTCAAGGTGGGCCAGGTCGAGGCGCTCGTAGGCCCGGCGTACCCCACGTGGGACCGCGAAACGTTCGCCGGATTCATCAACCGATTTGGCCTCGATCCCAAGACAAAGGTCAAGGACCTCTCCCGCGGCATGGGCATGAAGCTGCAGCTTGCCTGTGCACTCAGCCACAATGCCAAGCTGCTCGTTTTGGACGAAGCCACCGCGGGCCTCGATCCCATGGCACGCGAGGAACTGCTTGATGAGCTGCTTGCCTTTGTCGCCGACGGCCAGCACAGCGTGCTGCTCTCGAGCCACATTACGTCCGACCTCGATCGCACCGCTGATCGCGTCATCTGCATCGATAATGGCGCGATTATTTTTGACCTGCCGCGCGAGGACATTACCGACCGCGCCGGCATCGCCCACTGTACCCAAGCACAGGCTGCCGAGCTTATGACTTGCGTCGAAGGCGCCCGTGCCGTCCACCACGCCTATAGCGTGGACGTGCTCGTGCCCAACCGTCGCGAAACGCTCGAGGCCTTTCCCGAGATTCCCTGCGACCGGGCAACCATTGATGACTATCTGCGCCTCATGCTGAAAGGGGCTTCGAAATGAAACGCGCCTTTATGTCCGAGCTCGCCATCGTTCGCACGCTCACCCCGAGCATCGCGGGCGTCGGCCTGTTCATCTTCGTCGTGCTAACCCTTGCCAACGCGTCGGATGGCGATTCCGGCATGAGCGCCGGCGCCTGCGCGGTCAGCGCCATGTCGCCCATCATGGTCATGAGCTCGCTGGCCGGCTTCGACAATCAAAACGGATGGGAGCGTTATCGGGCAACGCTGCCTCTCACGCGCAAAGACATAATTTGCGCACGCTACCTGTGCATCGTTGTCTTCTCGGCCATCATGGCCTGCGCCGCCGTGCTTTTGAACATCATCGCCCTTCCGTTCTTCAACAGCGCGGGCGTGGCCTCGACAGGACAAACCATCTTTGAGATCGCAATTGCCTCGGCAGCATCGATGCTCATCTCCCTCATGATGGTGTTCTTGGCACAGCCGCTGTTCTTCCGATTTGGACACATGGAGGCACTGCGCCTATCCGTTGGCCTGTTTGCCCTACTCGGATGCCTTACCATGGCAGCGCTGAGCTCCTCCAACCCCATCAGCAACTGGCTTATGTCGATTGCCGGGGCGAATCCCGATCCTGCCGTCCTTGGCTGTCTGTGTGCAGGAATTGCCGTACTGGCGCTCGCACTATGCGCAATCAGCTGCACCGTCAGCACCAAGGTTTATCGAGTACGCGATCTGTAGCCACACGAGTCTCAATCCGCGAAGGACGCGATCGCCGCCCCTCCCCGCAAATCCGTGGCAAAGGGCATGTCCCCGGCGTGCGCCACTGTACTACTTGCGCAGCGGCTTGGGCAGTGGAATGCCGGCGGCGATGACGGCCGCGATGATCATGCAGACGATACCCTTGAGTGGGAAGCACATGAGCAGCAGGCCCACGACCATGACCGGCTGACGCATGACCGCGCCCATCGTCGATGCCGTGCAGACGGCGACGCAAAAGACCGGATCTGCGCCGGTGAGGATGGCAAGGCCATAGCCCAGGCTTACGCCCGAGAAGATAACCGGGAAGAAGTGACCGCCGCGCCAACCAAGGTTGATGAGGGCGGGCGTCAGCATGGCCTTAACAAGACCGGTCGCGATAAGCACGCCAGCGGGAATGGTCAGATAGGTTTCCATGAGCACGTCGGCCTGGGTCTCGCCGGCAAACATGGTATAGGGCAGGACCGTGCCACAGATGGCGAGTGCCAGACCGGCCAGCATGGCCTTGACGACAGGACGCTCCCCTATTGCATGGGACAGTGCCTCGCTTGCATGCTCAGAGACAAAGTACAGCCAGCCGCAGACGGTGCCGATCAACGACAGAGGGACGAGCCAGGTAAGCTCTAGGTTGCCCACCTCGGCGGACTCGAACCTGGGCATGCCCATGCCGCCGCCCACAAGCTGTCCAAGCAGCAGGTAGGTGCCCAGACCGCCGGCAATCGCAATACCGTAGACCACCGTCTTTTGCGCCTTGGGCAGCTTGATGGTGATCTCGCCGGACGCGGACTCATCGTCGGCGTCTTCACCCTGGCCGTCGGTGCTACCGGCAAGCGGCGCCACAAAGCCAAAGACGGGCGCGGTAAAGAGCGCCGTCAGGGCAGCCTGGGTGCCCAGCAACGTGAGCTCCCTAAACTCGGCGCCAAAGCGACGCATGCGGTCGCCGACCCAGCTGCACAGACCGGCGATAACGCCGGTCAGACCGGCCTCCGGTCCAATACTTCCACCAAACAGCAGCGGCAGCAATGCCGCGAGCGAAAGCTTGCCCAGGTTGTCGTACGGGTAGCGCCCGTCTTGCTTAACCTTTGCCATCACCTGGTTGAGGTCATCGGTCTTGGTGCCTGTCATCTTTTCGTACAGACCGATTAACAGGCCGCCCAGCAGGCAGATAAAAAACGGGTACGGCAGAAAGCCAAACGGGCCGCCGGCAAGCTCGGGCGAAGCGACGCCCAGCGCGTGCGGAATCTCGGTCCATAGATAGTCGATACCGTGCTCCATCGCAAAAAAGAACAGCCAGACCGCAGCACCTGCGAGTGCACCGGTCACGGCAACGCTGACCAAAAACAGCGCGCGGTTTGTGGGTTTGGCAAGGTTATCCATCGGGTCCTCCCGCGGTTAAAGTTGACATAGATACGTTTTATTGTAGAGCGAGCGTTGCTCGAACGAGCCAACCATCTGCGCCGCAAACGGCACCATTGGGAGTCATGGTGGGGCAGGCTCAAGACTTATCCGTTGATAATCGAGGCAATCTCGCGCAAATCGTCGGCAAAGTAGATGCCGTGCTGGCGCCTCGGGCTCGAAAGCCCTTTATCAATCATGTGCCCGAGCAGCGCCTTGAGGTCGTTGTAGTAACCGTCCAGGTTATACAGGATGCACGGAGCACTCAGGTGTCCCAACGACACCGCGGACATGACCTCGGCAATCTCCTCGAGCGTGCCCGTACCGCCCGGAAATGCGATGAACGCATCGCCGAGCTCAATCATCTTGGCCTTGCGCTCCGCCATATCGCTCGTCACGATAAGGTCGTTGATACCGTCATGTTGAAACTCGGCCTCGATAAAAAAGCTCGGCTCAACACCCGTCACGTGTCCACCCGCCTCGAGCACGCTATCGGCGAGCGCACCCATCAGCCCCGATTTGGACCCGCCGTATACCAGCGCGTGCCCGTTGGCGCCAATCCAGTTGCCCAGCTCCTGCACCGCGGGCAGAAACGCCGGATCATTGCCGGCACTGGCACCCAGATACACGGTGATATTCATATTTGGTCCCCCTTGTTGTGGCGCACGACGTTCGTCTTAGCGCTGGCGTCGACGATACTCGCGCACGCGACGCGAAAGATCGGCAAGCTCGTCGCGATCGAGCTCTTCCAAATGCTCCAGATCATCCATAAAGCGCGCCATGGTGTCCTTTTGACGCAGCTTGATAAGCGTATTGCAGTAGTTCACCGCCACGCCCGTGAGCATGGCGATGTAGAAGATGCTGATGACGCTCAGAATGACGGTAATGGCGCGGGCAACCGGTGTCTCGGCAGGAATGTCACCAAAGCCGATGGTCGAGACCGTCTCAAAGCTAAACCAGAGACCGTCGCCAAACGTAAGGGACGTGGGTTCGGACAGCCAGACGGCAGTCGAGCACAGCAGGTAAAAGATTAGAAACAGGCCCGTGATGCGCGCAAAGCCAGCCTGTCGCAGCACATCGGCAAGCGTCCTTAACTTGTTCATCGCGACCCCTTTTCCCAGACGCCCAATCTCGTTCGCTCGGTATTGTCCCACAACCGGCAGTTAGGGACGTTCCTTTTGTGCCGGCAGAAAGGGACTGTCCCCAACTGCCGGGCGGGAGCGTTTAGCGGTACAGCTGCCGACTGGGCAGGCTGAGCTGGTATCCTTATGCGGTATTGTCTCGATTCGTTAGGATTGCATGTGAGAGCTGCCACTGTCCTTCGTTCAGTTATATGTCGCGCCCTGACCATTGTGCTTGCCGCGCTTGCCGCACTGAGCTCCATCGCGCCTGTCCAGGCTTTTGCCGATGACTCTAGTCAGCCAGTCAAGACGGTCCGCGTCGGCTGGCTCGTCAACAACGAGGGCTTCCAGAACGGCACCCCCGGCGAGCGTCTCTCGGGATGGGGTTACGAGTACCTCCAGACCCTGTCGTACTACACGCCCGGCTGGCGGTACGAATACGTCTCCGGCACCTTCACCGAGCTTATGGACATGCTCGAGGCAGGCGAGATCGACCTCATGCCCAACATCTCCTACTCCGAGGAACGCGCCCAAAAGCTGCTCTTTTCCTCGAACCCCGAGGGCACCGAACGCTACTACATCTACGCCAGGCCCGACCGTGACGACCTGGCCAAGGGTGACCCTCAAGCACTCCAGGGTCTCACCATCGGTTACAACTCCGGTGTTATGCAAACCATCGTCGGCCAGCAGTGGCTCGCCAACGAGGGAATCGCCTGCACATACAGGGAGTATGACGGAGGCTCCGTTCTCTTTGACGCGCTCGCAAACGGCGAGGTCGACGCCATCATCATGAACGACACCATTTCGTCGCCCGAGGCGTCGCCCATGTTCTACGTCGGTTCGAGCGACTACTACTTTGCCGTTCCCAAAAGCCGCCCCGACCTGATGGACAACATCAACTCCGCAATGGCGGCAATCAACCGCGTCAACCCCCGCTATAACGACGAGGTCAAATCGAACTATTCAGCGCAAAACAGCGGATCATCCTCGCTCACCGGCGATGAGCGCGCCTGGCTCAAGGCGAACAACAACTCCATCACGCTCGGCTACATTACGGGCAAACTCCCCTACTGCAACGAAGACGAAGACGGCAAAATGGAAGGCTCGCTCGCATCGCTTGCGACGACGTTGCACGATAAATTTGGCATTAC
>CAVHBE010000126.1:0-2470 GCA_963634045.1 Methanobrevibacter smithii | reverse complement strand
TGGCATTACGGTCAAAACCGTCGCCTTTGATAGCTACAAGATGATGTCAAAGGCCCTGTCAAAGGGAAGCATAGACGTCGCGCTGCCGGTATACCGAGATTACTGGTTTGCCGAGCAATCAGGCGTTGTGCAGTCGGTATCGTTGGGGACCATATCCCTCACCGCCATCCACAGCGGAAGCAACCTGAACAAAGACCTTCAGAACATCGCCTGTACCAAATCATCGTTTATCAACCGAAACGTACTTGAAAGTCTGTTCCCCACAGCGACCGTGACCGAATACCGATCCGACGATGAAGCGTTCGACGCCCTCAGGAGGGGAACGGCGCGCTGCGTCGTCGCTCCCAGTTCACGCGTAAAAACCCTCGGCGATCGTTATGATCTCGAGGACTGCGAGACGGTCGAGCTCCCTGACACCTGCGAGCTCTCGTGCTGGATTTCGCGCGGAAAGCCCGAGCTGCTGGGAATCATCAACAAGGGCATCATCAATGCCGGAGAATCGCTCTCCGCAAGCAATTACTCCTCTACGTCGTACACGGCCCAGGAATCCAACACGCTTCAATTCCTTTATCGCAACCGCACCGCCGTTGCCTCCACCCTCATCGGTATGTTGTCGGTCAGCATCGTCCTGCTCATCTGGGCGCTCGTGCGCGCTCGAACCGAGCGCGAAAAAGCCGACGCCGCCAACGCCGCTAAGACGGCATTCCTCACGCGCATGAGCCACGACATCCGTACGCCGCTCAACGGCATCCTGGGCCTTATCGATATCGAGGAATTGAAGGAAGGCGATATCCAGGTCGCCCGCGAAAGCCGCGCTAAGGCTCGTGTTGCCGCCAATCACCTGCTCTCGCTGATTAACGACATCCTCGAGATGGGCAAAATCGAAGACCGCAAGATAACACTGGAACATGCGCCTTTTAACCTCAAAGAGCTCTGTGACAATACGCTAGTGCTGTGCAAGCTCCGCGCATCCGATAACGGCATCACCATGCAGGACAATAGTCTGCCATACACCACGGGGCCATACATGGTCGGCAGTCCCACCCATATCCGACAGATCATGATCAACCTGCTAGACAACAGCATTAAGTACAACAAGCACGGCGGCTCCGTCACCTTTAGCTCAAAGACCAAGCCACTCGATAACGGGCGCGCGCTCTTTTGCTTTAGCGTTTCGGATACCGGCATTGGCATGACTTCCAAGTTTTTAAAGCATATCTATGAGCCGTTTGCCCAAGAAGGTGACGATGCGCGCAGCAAGTTCCAAGGAACCGGCATGGGCATGCCAATCGTCAAGTCGCTTATTGAACTGATGGGCGGCACCATCGAAGTCACCAGCGAGCTCCATGTGGGCACCACGTTCTACGTGGAAATTCCGCTCGATATCGACAAGAACCCCCAGGCGCGGACGGATACGGTCGAGAAGGCGCTCGACTGCTCGCTTGCCAACATAAACGTGCTGCTCGCCGAAGACAACGAATTGAATGCCGAGATTGCCCAGGCGCTGTTAGAATCCGAGGGCGTCGTGGTCACCCGCGCCGCCAACGGCAACGAAGTCGTCGATCTGTACCTATCGCATCCCGCCGGCAGCTTCGACGCGATCCTGATGGACATTATGATGCCGGACATGGACGGCTACGAGGCAACCCGCGCGATTCGTCTGAGCGAGAAGGTCGATGCAGCCGATATCCCCATCATCGCGCTCACCGCCAACGCCTTTGCCGAAGACGCCCAGGCGGCACACGATGCCGGCATGAACGCCCATCTGTCCAAACCGCTCGACTTTAACAAGCTCAAAAACATACTCGCCCGCATCAAGAAAAACGGATCCATTTCGCTATAGTTTGTGCTCAACCACTACGCACGACCAGAAAGGAAGCCAACGATGTTTAGGCCCTTACGTCGAAAGAAACGCGCTATCACCGACGAGGAAGCGCGCAAACTGCTCGCCACCTGCAAGCGCGGCGTCTTTGCCGTCAACGGCGACGATGGCTACCCGTACGCCATTCCCGTCAACTACTTCTTTGACACCGAGCACGACAAGATTTATTTCCATGGCGCCAAAGCTGGCCACAAGGTCGACGCACTCAAGCGCGATGACAAGGTCTGCTTTACCGTTTACGGCAACGAGTGGTACCAGGACGGTGACTGGGCTCCCTACGTTATGAGTACCGTGGTCTTTGGCCGCTGTCGCCTGGCGAATGACACCCCCGCGTTTATCGAAGACAAAGTCCGCCAGCTCGCCCTTAAGTACTACCCTTCTGCCGAAGAAGTCGAAGAGGAAATCGCCAAAGACATCAAGGGCGTCCAGCTCTACGAGATTTCGATTGAGCATCTTTGCGGTAAGCAGATTCAAGAAAAGTAAGCCCCTCAGCAGGCCTCATCAATAACAATATGGCCCGGTTCCAACCCACCTGAACCGCGCCCCAAATCTTGGACGCCCTAAATAGCGACTAGGCCGCGAGGGCCT
>CAVHBE010000125.1:14553-15104 GCA_963634045.1 Methanobrevibacter smithii | reverse complement strand
GCCATCGACACGGCCAACGCCAACGCACTCGCCATCGTGCCCGCTCTTGGCTGCGTGCCGGGCGAGATCCGCGACTACCTTCATAAGCGCTGCGGCTACAAGCCCGTAGGCGCGCGAGCCTCCAAAGCCCCGTCGCTCGGCAACACGTGCACCAGTTGCGACGCGCTGCAAGGCAGCCGCTATCTGTTCGAGGAGCCCTCGTCCCCGTTTGCCCTCACTGCCATCAACAAGCTGCCGGCACTGGAGTTTATACGCGTCGAAGTTGCCGGCGTCTTTGGCGTCCCGACCACGCGCACCGACTTTGACCAGGCGCTCTTTACCTGGGCACGCGACCATCACGCCGAGTTCCACAGGCAACTCAGTGAGGGGGTTTATTTGTAGAGACGGAGAAGCCTTCACAGCCAGCTCCTCCGCATCACCTATCCCTCGTCGCCGGCGTCATACACGATATCGAGGCCACAAACAGGGCATTTCTCCGGATACACCGGCATATGAACGCCTGTCTGTTTTCTCACTTCGTCGCTGAGTCTGTCGCGCGCATCGATGAACCG